>JANPDC010000104.1:0-6570 GCA_031431275.1 Bacteroidota bacterium | reverse complement strand
TTTTAGCTAAATTAGCGTATATCTAAAATTTACGTAAACATGAATATTGAGAAATTAAAAAAACTGGATATTTTAATTGTTGACGATCATCCTTTTATTATAGATTCGTATATTGATATTATAAATATTAATAATGGAGGTAAATATCAATTCGATTTCATTACAGCGCAAAATGCTGAAGAAGGTGTTCGGAAAATTAATTTACAAAAAGTCAAAAACAGAAAAATTAATGTTGCGTTCTTCGACATTAATATTCCTTCCTTTGGTGAAATAAAATCTGGAGCAGATTTAATTTTATTTTTAAAAGAAAGTTATCCAAAATGTAAAATTATTATAGTTACTGCTTTTACAGAACCCATTAAAATATATAATTTAATTCAAAAAGTTAATGTTGAAGTAGTTTTATGTAAAAGTGATATGGATTCTTCATCACTGTCTGATCTTTGTGTTGAAGTTAACTACGAAGAAAAATACATGAGTGAAACCATAAAAAAAGAAATCTCGATTCTTACAAAAAAGAAAATGAATTTAGATAATTTTGATTTAGACATTATTGAAAAAATTTCACAAGGAATCAAAACAGTTGATTTACCAAATTTCATTCCACTTAGTTTGAGTGCTATCGAAAAGCGAAAAGCAAGATTGAAGATGGAGTTTATTGCCGACAAGGGTAGCGACAAAATGCTCTTAGAAAGAATAAAGAAAATGGGATTATTATAGACCGTAAAACTTTAACAAAAAAACCGTAAAATGAATTTATTTATCGTTTGTAGATTTGCATCAATAATATTATTAAATAAATAAATTCAATTATTAACATTTAAATTAAACTAAAATGAAAAAATTCACATTAAGGATGATTATGGCTTTTACAGTATTTGCTTTTTCATTAACAAACACAAGTTGTTCAAACGAATCTATTGAGGATTCTACAAAAAAGGATACAAATCCTAGTGCATTAACTTTAGATGAAGCAGAAAAACAACAAGATCCAACTTCTAAAGCAGCAAATGTTTACACAATTAAAAAGTACGTTTTCAACAGAAGTAATGGTGCTAGTGGTTTAGGACATGTTGGTGTAGCTTTTGAATTGAAAGCAACTATCAATGGAGTAAACTACACTAGTTTCTATCAAGGATCTGTTGAAGGAACTAATGGGTTGTTCAATATTCCAAACCCATTTACCGCAGCTGGAAACAACAATGGTGGATGGTGGAATCAAGTTTCTACTCAACCGCAAATGATTGCTCAATTCAAAAGTAGAGGTTATACTTCATACAAATTTGGACAAAGTTTTTTAAGTACTACACAAGCAATTTCTAATAATTCAAAGGCAATTTTAGCTAATTTTCCAGGTAGAGGTTATAATGTAGTAGGTAACAATTGTATGAATGCTGCCTATGATGTAATTGCATCTTTTTCTGGAAGCAATGGAAATCCAAGTGTTCCAAACCAATATTTCCCAAACAGTTGGTACAATGGATTATCAGTTCCTGGCGGATGGAGCAATGCAGTTGCCATGTAATACTTAGTTATCTAGAAGCACTAATGAACAAATTTCATTGGTGCTTTTTCTTTATCAAACAGTTTTTAACATAATTCTATTTCAAGTTATTTAAAATTCTGAATAATAATATTTATTAAAAAAATATAATGAAAAATATACTAAACATTTTTTTACTTACAGTTTTATTTTCTTGTTCAAATACTGAACAGGTTAAAAATGCAGAAAGTCAGACTACTATTTTAAAAAACACTAATTCACCTGACATCAGCAGCAGACGTGTTACGCCTCAAATCCCTCCATTAGTATTGATGTATCATCAAATTGTTGATGTAACTGTTAATAATGATGATGTTTCGACCTCAAATTTTACCCAACAAATGCAATGGCTAAAAACTAACGGTTATAATTTTATTACAACAGAAAGTTTATTTAATGATGCTCCATTACCATCAGGGAGTGTTCTAATAACTTTTGACGATGGTTACATAGGGAATTTTACCAATGCTAAACCCGTTCTAGAAAATTTAGGAATAAAAGCAGATTTCTTTGTACACACTGACTATGTTGGTTTACCTGCAAATGGTCCAAATACTTGGGGTAAAATGTCTTGGGATCAATTGAGAACTCTAGATTCAAGCCCATTATTCGCTGTGTATTCACACACCAAAAGTCATCCATATTTAACCCAAATAGATGCAACAAAATTGCAGCAAGAGTTAGTTGGATCGAGAACAAAACTTCAAACCGAACTTGGAACTGTAACAAAGAGAGATTTTTTGGCTTACCCTTTTGGAGATTATAATGCAGCCGTAATTACTGCTGCACAAAATGCTGGATATACTATGGCATTTGCTGTTGCTAATAAAGGTAGTTTTGGAAAACCAGCACATTATTATATAACAAGAAAAGGTGTTGGTAAAGACATTACTTCAATTGCATTATTTAAAACCAGAATTGGTCGTTAACAAAATCATTTATAAATCAAAACCTGCAAATTCTAATATGAAATTGCAGGTTTTTTTACAAAAAAATTCTACAGATAAAGTTCTCAGATAAAATCATAACAATAAAATTCAAAAATAATACGGCCATTAAAACTAGTTAATGTTCTAAGAAAACAATAATTTAGCGTTTTAAAGAACAAGTTTTTGAAACTTCCAATATATCAAATACCATTTTACTCAGAAATCAATGATTTTTTAAGTTCTATGAATTCGACTTTCAGAACTCAAAATCCGTTGTTTTTTTGTTTGCCTTTAAAAGCCAATTCATCAACTGATACTTACAGGGCTGCTTTCAAAAGGGATTTTTATTATTTGGGTTTAGTAACCAATGCTGGTACTACTAAAATTACTTATGACACCACTAATGTAACCAACCTCAACTCGTTTTTAGTCTTTCAATCGCCCGGATTAATTTATAGTTTCCTGCGTGATCCAAAAGCAAGTGGTTATTTGATTTATTTCAAAAAAGAATTGTTTTCGTTTTTCAAACCCAATTTCGACGAACAATTTCCTATGTTCGATTTGTTACACACTAATTTTTTTAAACTAAACGAACAAAAATTCAAAAGTTTCGAACCACATTTTCAAGACGTTTTTTCTGCTTATGAAAACACTTCGGATAATCAAATGTTAGCTTCCGTAAAGTTATTGGCATTGTTGTATCAATTAAAAGAATTTACCAAAACAATCAATCAAGTCGAAGAAAGTTTCCATTCTCCACAACAAATAGTATTACAAAAATTCATTCAATTGGTCAATAATTTTTATTTAGACAAACGTACTATTGAAGAATATGCCGATTTACTTTCAGTAACGTCTAATCATTTGTCTCAAACCATCAAACAAGTTTCTGGCAAAAACGCATCTACTTTTATCAACGAGCGCATCATGACCGAAGCCAAATCAATGATTCAGTTCTCTAATCTAGATATTGCTGAAATAGCCTATCAATTGCATTTCTCTGATTCGTCTAATTTTGGAAAATTTTTCAAAAAACATGCTGATGCTACGCCTTTAGAGTTTAGAAACAAATCAATAGTGTACTAAACAAAAAAAGTATTTTATTTTAATTGATTTTAAAGTTGTTAATCATTTATGATACGCACAAAAAATTGTTAAAGTTATTTTTGTTAAATAAATTTCACATATTTTTGTTTAGACATTTATAAAAATAATTAAACAAAATTAAAATTATGAAAAAGGTTAAAAATTTAGTATTATCAGCATTTATTGTTGCAATTGGGTTTACTACTCAAGCACAAGAAACTAAAACAATTGTAGAAAATGCAATTGCTTCAAAAGATCATACAACTTTAGTGGCTGCTGTTAAGGCTGCTGAACTAGTAGAAACATTGTCAGGTAAAGGTCCATTTACTGTATTTGCACCAACAAACGCAGCTTTTGCTAAGTTACCAAAAGGAACTGTAGAAACATTACTTAAACCAGAGAACAAAGCAAAATTACAAGCTGTTTTAACGTATCATGTTGTCGCTGGTAATTTAGATAGTAAAGCTGTAATTGCGGCAATCACAAAAGGTAAAGGTTCTGCAACATTAACCACAGTTCAAGGCGGAAAATTAGTAGGTTCTTTAAAAGGAAAAAATGTAATTTTAACTGACGAAAGTGGAAATGTATCTACTATTACCGCGGTTGATGTTAAATCATCTAATGGAGTAATTCACGTAATTGATACAGTGGTTTTACCTAAATAATTAAACACATTATTTTATAAAATCCCGCAATTAAGCGGGATTTTTTATTTTGTAGATTTTTATAATCTTATTCGTCTAATTTTGGAAATTTTTTCAAGTAAATATGGTGACGTTATGTCTTTAGAGTTCAGGAAAAAAAACTTTTAATTCTAAACCATTAAGATATTAAGAACCATTAAGTCTTAATTTAACTTAATTCCTTAATGGTTTAAATTATTTTTCAAAATCAACCATTCCAACCAAGAAACTGACCATTCTACTTTCTCAAACCTGTCGCATCTTTGTACTGTAAATAATTACAAACAAATTTTAAAAAATAAATATTATGAAAATAGCAGTTTTAGGAACAGGAAATGTAGGACAAACAATGGCAGCAAAATTTACTTCACTAGGTCATGAAGTAATGTTGGGTACAAGAAATGTAGCCGACACATTAGAAAGAAAAGCAACCGACAATTATGGTAGTTTGCCTTTTGCAGAATGGCATAACACTAATAAAAATGTACAATTAGGCACATTTGAAGAAGCCGTTACTTACGGAGAAATTGTTATAAATGCTTTGCAAGGTGCCGTAACTTTATCAGCAATTAAATCGGCAAATGTTTCAAATTTTGATAACAAAATAGTAATTGATATTGCCAATCCTTTAGATTTTAGTCAAGGTTTTCCACCATCACTTTTAGATGGATTAAACAATACCAATTCACTTGGAGAAGAAGTTCAAAAATTACTTCCAAATGCAAAAGTTGTCAAAACTTTAAACACTATGTTTAGCGGCATTATGGTAAACCCAAATTTAGTTAACAATGGCGACCACACTAATTTTATTTGTGGAAACGATGCAGATGCTAAAGAAACTGTAAAAGGAATTTTGAGAGATTTTGGATGGAAAAATGAAAATATTTTAGATCTTGGAGATATTAAAAATGCCAGAGGAACGGAATCAACTTTATTAATTTGGACACGAATTTATGGAGCCACAAATAATGGCGTATTCAACTCTAAAATAATGAGTTAACTTATCAAAATATTTTATTTAAAACCCGCAAATTCTTCATTGAAATTGCGGGTTTTTGCGTATTTTTGAAGAAACAAATCATAGGAACTATTTTCAGAACGCTTCAAGATTTTTTTAAACCTGATGAATTGCCTAATTTTGTTTTATGAAAAAAAACTTTACCATATTTAAAATAATTTGGAAGGAAAATAAATATCCTATAGCTTTTATATATTTCCTGAACATCATTCAAGAAGTTTTTTATGTTCTAATTCCATCGGCTGTTGGTCTATTAATTGATTCATTAATCTACAACAAAGGATATGGTTTAATTGCGTTTGTAGTCACTTATTTAGGTTAGCAAGGCACAGCAACATTCCGAAAAATTAAGGACACTATTACTTTTACAAAAATCTCAAATCATATTACGCTTAAAATAATACAGCACCATAAACAAAATAATATTCCAACTGCTATTATTAATGCACGTGTTGAGCTTATTAAGCAAGTAGTTAGTTTTTTCGAAACCGATTTTCCATTTTTGGTGCAAAGTGTTATTTCGGTTATTGGATCTTGTATTTTGTTATACTTTTATAATTACAAGTTACTTTTTGTTTCCGTAATTATTATTTTACCGTCGTTTGTAATCAATTTTTTCTATGCAAAAAAAATAACCACCATAACCGAAGAAATAAATAACGAATATGAAAAACAAATTGACGTTATTGAAAACGAAAACCCAACAAAACAGATTACTTATTTTGATAGCTTAAGAAAATTAAATATAAAAAAATCTTCGCTTGAAGCCTACAATTTTGGCGCATTAGAAATATTTGTTTTTCTTATGATTTTAATTTCTATTTATATTGTTTGTAAAACCGAAAACTTGAATTATGGAAGTATAGTAGCTTCTTATGGAATTATTTTAAGACTTGCTTATGGCTTTGATTTTATTCCATACATTACAGCAAAATTAGCAACTTTAAAAGATATATCTATTAGATTGAGCGAAGCATTTAAAGAGGAAAACAATGAGTAAAAATAGCTGAAAACAATAAACTATACAGAAGCAATTAGTTGTTTTAGGAATTAAAAATGAATTGATTTCTACAAAAAAATAATACCTTTGTAATTATTTGAATTTTGCAAAAAAATGGACAACCTAACCATAATTGAATTTTACAAAACTATTTTCGGTAATGAAAATGACAAATTAGAAGAATTATTGACTAGCAATAGTTCCAAAGATTTTGGGCATTTCAATGTTTTTGATTCGAAGAAATTTTATTACAGCGGCAATAAAAAGTCGGAAATGACATATAATCGAAAATTATACTACAAAATCAGTTT
>JANPDC010000103.1:0-27680 GCA_031431275.1 Bacteroidota bacterium | reverse complement strand
ACGTATCATGGCTTTTTCAAACCTATCAAACTTTATTGGTTTTACAATAAAATCCAATGTTTCGAGTTCAAAACTTTCGGCAGCATATTCGTCATGTCCAGTAATGTATATGCATACAGGTATTTCTGCAACTTTTTTTCTTAGTTCTAGACCATTTATGTCTGGCATGTCAATATCTAAAAATAAAATATCAATTTGGTTTGTTTCTAGAAAACTTAGTGCATCATGAGCAGAAGCAAATACCCCACAAACTTCTAAATTAGAATGTCTTTTTGCAAACGACACAACCATGAGTCTATCAACGATTTCGTCATCAACAATAATACATTTCCACTTTTTCATTTAATGATTTGCTTTTAATAAACAAAAATACTAAAAATTAATTTCAAAGAATCATGTCGTTCGTATAATAAAAAGTGTTGATGGTATAGTTTATATTTTTAGATAGAGTAAATTGAGGAGTTTTGCATTAAAATTTAATAATTAAAAATAAAAATTATGAAAGTACTATCAAAAATAGTAACATTTATGTTTCTTGCAGTTTTTGCAATGTCTTGTAGCAAGTCCGATCCTCCAAAAGCCGTTGCAGCAGCAGAACCAACAGCGGCTGGATTACCAGAATTCTTTCAAGAAAAGACTTTAGCGACAGCAATTGCAGATGGAACAACAGGATCACCTGTAGAAACTATTATCAATTTAACTTTTGCACAATCTAATAATCCTAAAATTGTTGATTTCAATAAAATTAGATTAGAAATGAATGTAGATCATGCGTTTCAAGCAGATTTATCTTTTGTTTTAGTAGCACCCGATTTAACAGAATGCACATTTGTATACAGAATTGGGTCTTCTAGAAAATATGTAGGTACAAACAAATTGCGTTTCTCATCTCGATACACAAACAGTCTTCCTGATACAAATATTGATATTCCAGCAGGAGATTACAAAGAATCTAAAGGAAGTAGTTATACAACGGTTACATTATTGCCTATTTTTTCTAATTTTCAAAATAAAAACGTTAATGGCACTTGGAAATTAAAAATTATTGATAATGCTGGAGGTGATACAGGAAGTTTAAATAGTTGTAAGTTGGTTTTTGAATCGGGTTCTGTTTTATAAAACTTTAAAACATTTAAAATATAATTTGGTTGGGAAGAAAGGTTTGGCGAAAGTCAAATCTTTCTTTATTTATTTAAAAATCAGTACAAAAGTAGTTCCAATATTGATCTTGCTATCTACCGAAATCTCGCAATCAATTGCTTTTGCCAAATCACGTATAAGATGCAAACCTAGTCCTGTTTTGATTCCTACTACTTCTTTGTCGTCAAACAAGGCTTTAAATTTTTCTTGGCTTGAACCAGATCCATTATCAGTTATTGATAAAAAAGGTTTGTTGTTTTCTTGCCAAGCTTTCCAAATTATTGTTGGATTTTCTGTTGTTGTAAATACATTAATTGCATTACTGGTTAGATTTCTAACAATGGTTTTTAGATAATCTTCGTCGGTAAAGATTTCAATACCATCAGGATTATAATATTCGAATTTGATTTTTATATATCCCGAAAATACTTTTTTGGTATCCTCAAACAATTGGCTAACGAGCACATTTTTTGGCTGGGGTTTAAAATTTTCCATTTGACCTTTGCTCCAAAGCAAAATATCCTCCATCGAGGAAAGTAGATTTTCTGCACCAGTAATCGTTTTAATTTGCATTCGGTTTTTGGTCTCCTCGTCAAGCAACTCTGGATTGTCTTTTTGAAGATGCAAAAAATGAATTAAATTTGACACTGGACTTCGCAAATCGTGATTCAAAATACTAAAAAATCGTGTTTTTATTTTATTGGCTTGGTCGAGTTCAGAATTCAGAATCTGAAGTTTTTCGTTGTTTTTCTTTCGGTTTCTGCTTTGATAAAACAACAAGCCTCCAAGAATTGCAAGCGAACTAATTCCAAGAATATAGAACCATTTTTGTTTTTGTTGTGCTTCAATGGCGAGTTTATTGATTTTTATTTCTTTATCCCGAAGATCAATCTCCCTTTTGTCTTCAAGACTTTTGATGGTTTCTTTGTTGTCAGAATTGAAGATAGAATCTTTAAAAACACTAGCCGTTTTAAAAGATTTTAATGAATTTTCAAAATCTCCATTTTTTTCTTGAGCAATTGACAATTGAGTATGACAAAATTCTTGCCATTGAAGATCAACATAGGTCTTGTTTTCATTAATTGAAATCGCTTTTTGAATGTAATTTTGAGCTTGTTTCAAGTATTTCTTTTTATTTGATTTTTCATGATCCGACCATTCAGAATAAAAAGACCCAATATTTGAATAGACTCTAATTTTTGAGACTACATCTCCATTTTTTTCAACAATATTTAAAGCATTCAAATAATTTTCTTTTGCTTTTATGAAATTATATCCATCTTCGTAGGCACTTGCAAGAGTAACATAAGCTTTTCCAATTTTATCATTATCCTTTAATTCAAGACTAATTTTTAAGCATTTCAAACTATATTGCATGGCAAAAGAATTATCAATATGGTCTCTACAATATCGAACCATGTGATAATAATTGTTAAATAAGTTTTTTTTATTATTCAAAACTTCATTTATTGCAATTGATTTTAATTCATATTGTTTTGCTTTCGGAACATCACTCTGGTTATGGTAATATACTGCTAAATTTCCATAAATATTAGCCATTTCCACTTTGTCATTTATTTCCTCATTGATTTTTAACGATTCAAATTGAAATTGGAATGCTTTTGAAATATCTTTTTTATCATAATAATTTTGAGCTAAATTTCGATAACAAATCGCAATTCCTTTTTTATCATTCAGATTTTTATAAATTAACAAAGAATTCTTAGCGAACTTAATTGATTCCTCGTAGTTAACTAATTTGAATTGATTTTCAGAAATACCCAAATTCCCAGAAGCTTCTCCTTTTTTCCAATTTATTTTTTTTGAAAGTTGTAATGCTTGAATTGCAAATTTTAAACCTTTTTGAGCGTTTACTAATATTGACGCCTTTGACAAATATATTAACAAATTTACTTTCAAAGTATCCTCCTTCATTTTTGGTAATTCAATCAGAAGAGAATCAATCAGCGCCTGTCCTTCTTTCTTTTGTGAAAAACAAAACATTGGAATAAAAATTATTAAAAAATAAATTTTTCTCATAATACCAAATTCAAATTGTCTTTATAAGTTCTACCCAATGGAATAATCGAATTGTTATTTAATTCAATTTCTTGAATTCCAATTTTTTTTATGTAATGTTTTTGTACTGCAAAACTTCTATGAATTCGCAAAAAAGACTGAAAATTTGCCTCTTTTAATAAGTTACCGAGACTAGATAAAACACAATGCCGCTTTTTTTCAGTTACAACTAATGTATAATCCTTCAAGGCTTCGAGATACAAAATGTCATGAAGTTTGACTTTGGTTTGCTCATGACCTTCTTTAATATAAATCGTGTCACCTCCAATCGAGGATTCAAAAAGTTGTGCTTTATGTTTTATTTCCATGAACTCTTCAATACGTTTCATGGTTTGAAAAAAGCGATCAAATTTGAGTGGTTTTACAATAAAATCTAAAGTGTCTAGTTCAAAACTTTCCACAGCATGTTCTGGATGTGCTGTGATGTAAATGCAAACTGGAATCTGCATGGTTTGTTTTCTAAACTCCAAACCGTTTAATCCTGGCATGTCGATATCAAGAAAAAGCACATCGATGGGTTGATTGTTTATTACCGACAAAGCATGACTAGCAGATTCGAAACTCCCAATCAAATTGAGGTTTTCGAAACGTTTCACAAATGAAAGTACCATCAAACGGTCAATTTCATCGTCATCAATAATAATACAGTTAATTTTTCTCATTTTTTGGTTAATATCATTTCAAATGTATAGGATTTTTGTTAGAGTTTGTTAAAAATCAATGAATACTTTATAGATTCTTATAATTTATTCGATTAAAATCAATTTTAATCGACAAACGTATTTTTATAAAACGCTAGTCTATTTATAATGTCGTTCGTCTATTTGTGGTTTTTTATCAAACACATTATCAGCAATTTTGAATTATAATTTAAACTATTAAATATAAATATTATGAAATCTCTAAACATTAAAAACTTAAAAAACAATTCATTAAAACCAATATTGCTACTCCTTGCAATTGGTTTATTTACTATTTCTTGCTCAAAAAAAGATGAACCAATACCCGTAGTTGTGGACACAAAATTAGCGTTACCTGCAAGTTTAGAAAATAACACACTATTAACCGTTCCAGATGCTACTCAAAATACTGGTCAATGCGGTAGTGGAGTGAATTTTGGAATGGCTGAAAATACAATCACCATTGACAAAGATGGAGTTATTAGTGATGCATCAAAAGTTAGTTTAGAACTAGATTTGAGTGATGTGTTTGCTGGTGAAGTAGTAATAGAACTAGTTTCACCGTCAGGAAACACTTGTGCTGTAATAAAAAGAATTGGAACAATAAATACTTCAAGTTGTGGAAGCGATAATGACTTTGTTAGTGGAAATAAATTAACATTTAATTCTGCATTTACAAATACTACAATTGCAAATCCAGTTGCGACTGGAAATTATGCCCCATTGATTGGAAATAATACATTTCCAATGACTATTCCAGCAGTACCTTTAAATACTTTTTTTAATGGAAAAAATATCAAAGGGGTTTGGAAAATAAAAGCCTATGATTTTGGTGTTGGAGATATTCTAAAAGTACACTCTTGGAAATTAAAATTCGAGGCTGGAGCATTACAATAAATATCAAGGAAATAATTTTGTATGCCAAAAATAATTTTTTCATGTGCAAGAAAAATTTCTGCACATGAAAAATTATTTAAAAAAAATTATAATCATAAAATAAAAAACCATGAAAACACTAAAAACAACATTCTTACTTTTAGCAATTGTACTTTTTGCTAGTTCAATACTATTTATTTCTTGTAGCAAAAGTGAGGATCCAGTGCAACAACAAGTAAACACAGATATCATTTTTGAAAACAACAACCAAGTAAACATAACAGACAAACCCAATAATAGTGCTGCAATACCGGTTTATTCAGAAATTAATGTAACTGCTAACGGCAGCGTTTTAGATTATAAAAAAATAACTCTAGAAATGAATATAGATCATGAATATCAACGAGATTTAGAGTTCATGCTAATTGCTCCAGATGGCACTGGTAGAACTTTTATTTACCGTAGAGGTTTATCTAATAAATATTTAGCCGATCAAAAATTGCGTTTCAATGCAAATGCAACTCTGCAATTGCCAGACGACGGACAAAATTTTTTAACAGGAACTTACAAAGAATGTAAAGGTTCGGTTTCGTTGAATCCGCCGTTAGTTGATCCCATTTTCACGTTTTTGCAAAACAAAAACATTAACGGAATATGGAAATTGCGTGCAACAGATTGGGAAACCGTTAACTCTGGTAGCATTAAATCTTGGCGATTAGTTTTTAGCCAAGGTGCTTATTAATTTAAAATAAAAAAATATTTTACATTCATTTTTCAAAAATAGGAATCGAAATTAATGGTAATATTTCTTTCAACTTCCAACAATTAGAGTAATAATTAATCTTAAAGAATTAGAAATCATGAAAAAACTCCTCCCATTAATTGTACTAATATCAACAATTTCGACCTACTCACAAGTTGGGATTAACACTACAACACCTGCTGCGCAATTTCAAATTACATCAAGCAACCAAGCCACACCAGCAAACACAGACGGTATCATTATTCCTAAAATAGATGCTTTTCCTGCTACAAATCCCACAGCTTTGCAACAAGGCATGATGGTATTTTTAACAACAACTGCTGGAATAAACAATCCGGGTTTTTATTATTGGGATACTATAACCACAACTTGGAAAAATGTTTCTGGAACCGTTGGTTGGAGTTTGACTGGAAATATTGGCACAAATTCAACTACAGACTTTATTGGTACTACAGATAATGTTTCATTTAAAGTTAGAGTAAATAACGAACCAGCGGGATTTATAGATGCAGTTCGTACTAATACTTTTTGGGGTTATGAATCTGGTAAATTTAATAATGCCGTAAGTCAAGGTAACGCTGCATTTGGTTATAATGCCTTAAAAAATAATACTTCTGGAAACTCTAATATTGCCATGGGAGCTTATGCTTTAGCAGCAAATACAACCGCAAATGGAGCAATAGCCATTGGCTCAAGCGCTTTAACAAGTAATACATCTGGAAATAATAATGTTGCCATTGGTTCTGCTGCCTTACAGTTAAACACTACTGGTGCTGCAAACATTGCTATAGGAGAAAGTTCGTTGAGAAAAAATACCACTGGATTAGCAAATATTGCTATTGGTAGTGCAATGAGTTCCAACACTTCTGGTGAATACAATGTAGCTATTGGCTATGCCTCGCTAGACTCAAATACAACCGGATACGATAATGCTGCGGTAGGTAGAGGTGCCCTCTTTAATAATAGTATTGGACATTCTAATGTAGCAGTAGGAGATTCTTCGTTATCTAAAAATACAATCGGGGATTATAATTCGGCTATAGGAAATGCTGCACTGTTTAATAATACAACAGGTTCAAGTAATGCTGCAAATGGTTCAGGTGCTCTATATAGCAACACAACAGGAGGCAGTAATGTCGCAGTAGGGAGAAATGCTCTTAATTCTAATACAACTTTAAGTGATCTTGTTGCAATTGGAAATCAATCGCAATACAACAATACGAGTGGTTATCATAACACAGCTGTAGGAGCATATTCTATGAGACAAAATACTACAGGACATTCAAATACCGCTATTGGTTATGATACCTTCAATAAAAACAGTACAGGATTTAGTTGCACATCGGTTGGTACCACTGCATTAAGAGATAATACTACAGGCAATTTCAATACCGCTTTAGGAACCAGTGCTTTGATTTTTAATACTACTGGAACTGAAAATACAGCAACAGGTGCAGGGTCGCTAACAAACAATATCTCTGGAAACAGGAACGCTGCAATGGGTAATAATGCTTTAGGTCTTAATGCAACTGGTAACGAAAATACTGCAACTGGTCATGAAGCATTACTAAGTAATGTTACTGGAAATAGCAATACTGCGACAGGGTTTAGGTCGCTTTTTTTTAGCACAGGTTCTAATAACACTGCGAACGGATTTGAAGCGTTGAGGTTTAATACGCAAGGAAATTCAAATGTTGCAGTTGGTACTCAATCTTTATACACTAATTATTTTGGTAATTTTAATACCGCTCATGGATCAAGAGCATTATATACAAACTCAGCAGGGAATTACAATACAGCTGTTGGCTTCAATGCATATGATACAAATGGCTTGTTAAATAATTACACTGGAATCGGATATAACGTAGGTTCGTTTACATCAGCAAGTAATATGGTAGAAATAGGCAACTCAAGTGTTAGCAGTATTAGAGGCCAAGTAAACTTTAGTACTTATAGCGATGCACGAATTAAAACCAATATAAAAGCCAATGTTCCTGGTTTGAGTTTTATTAATCAATTACGACCAGTAACCTACAATCTTGATATTCACAAACAAAATAAATTAATGTATCAAGGTAAAAAAGAAGACACAGATTTTGAAGGTAAATACGATATCGAAAAAATTACTCAAACTGGCTTTATTGCCCAAGAAGTAGCAGCCGCAGCAAAAAAAGTAAATTATGATTTTAATGGTGTTACGATTCCAAAAACGCCTCAAGATCTATATACTGTTAGTTATTCTGAATTTGTCGTTCCGCTAGTAAAAGCGGTACAAGAACAACAAGAAATTATAGACTCTCAAAACCAAAAAATAAAAACTTTAGAAGAACGTCTCAAAAGTATTGAGGAAAAATTACAAAAATAGAATTTTTGATGTGTTTGATTTTTGAAAAAAAAGGACTTTATTCTACAACTAATTTTTAAAAAAGTATCAGTTTATAACAAAAAAAGTGAAGTTCAAATGCTTTTTGCTAAACATTTTTGATAGAATTTTGGGCTTAATCTAAAAGTGAAGCAAATTAAATATAAATAAAAAACAAAATCATGAAAAAACTAAAATCATTCACAATATTACTGTTTTCAATACTTAGTATTTCGGAAATAATTGCGCAGCAAGGTGCATTATCAACTGGAGGAAATGTAACAGGTACTGGTGGCTCAATAAGTTATTCTATCGGTCAGGTTGCTAATATTAATGTAACAGGAATAAACGGGCAATTAACAGAAGGAATACAACAGCCCTTTGAGATTGTTACTTTAGGAAAGGACAATTTCCCTGAAATTACCTTACAAATGTCAGTTTATCCTAATCCTACAAACGCATTTGTAAATTTAAAAATTGAAAAAAATAATTTTGAAAACCTACAATATCAATTAATTGATTTAAACGGAAAACAAATTGAATTAAGAAAAATTACTGAAACAGAAACACAAATCACATTAGAAAATCAAGCCTCTGCGATCTATTTACTAAATGTATATGACATTAACAAACTAGTTAAAACTTTTAAAATCATTAAAAACAACTAAAATAATTATATCATGAAAAAACAAAAAATAATAAAATTAGTAGCATTGTTTACTATTTACTTTTCCGTTTTTTTTTCTTTTGCACAAGCACCGCAAAAAATGAGTTATCAAGCTGTAATTAGAAATGCCAGTAATGTACTAATTACAAATGCAACAGTGGGTATGAGAATAAGCATATTAAAAGGTTCAGCAACAGGAAATTCAGTATATGTTGAAACTCATACTACCACAACAAATGCAAATGGACTAGCAACAATACAAATTGGAGGGGGTACTGTTTTAACAGGACTGTTTTTTAATATTAGTTGGGGAACAGACCAATATTTTGTAAAAACAGAAACCGACCCTACTGGTGGAACATCTTATACAATTGTTGGTACAAGCCAATTACTTAGTGTACCTTATGCCCTTTATTCTTCCACAAGTGGATCAAGCACTAACTGGACAACAACTTTTGGAAATAGCATCTATAACACAAATACAGGAAATGTAGGAATAGGCACTAATGGTGCAACGGTTCCAGAGAAATTCACAGTAGACACTGCAGGCAAAGGTATATCGCAACAAAATGGTGCATCGGGACCACAAGTTGGTTTTTACACAAACAATTCTGCCTTTTTACAAACTCACAATAATTTTGACTTAAATTTTTCTACCAATAATGGTTCAAGTCAAATGATTTTACAAAAAGGAACTGGAAATGTTGGTGTTGCAACATCAAATCCAACAAACAAACTGCAAGTAGGTAATGTACCAACTTCTTACGTAAATAATGATATTGCGTTTGGAAATGGAGTACAAGGAACAGCAATGTATCAGAGCCCAACATCAGTTAACATTTATACAAACACCAAGTTTCAATTTTTACCAACATCAGGTGGTTCTGGCGATGTAATTATTCCTTCAAGTAATATAGGTATCGGCACAACTACGCCTGGAACACGACTAGATGTAGATGGGGGTATGAGAATAAGTCAAAATAATAATGTTGGAGGACTAAGTGGTATGGGTACTGTTTTTAAACAGATTCAGGCAGGTAATCATAACGTAGGAACTTTTGCAAACAATGGTGGTAGTATTTTTACTACAATTACATTTCCTCATCCTTTTACTACTACTCCACACATTATAATAACTGTCAGAGACGCAAATGGAGATGAAGGATATACTACTGCTGTTAACTATATAAATGCATATCAAGCTATTATTGTAATAAGGAATCCTAATTATAACAATGGTAATGGTTGGTATGGTTTCCCTTCAATTGAATGGTTCGCTTTTAGTTATTAAAAATAAAAAACATTAGAGCAACGTCTCAAAGTTGTAGAAGATAGGTTATTAAAATAAAATTTTTGTGTGTTAATTTTTTTTTGGGAAAGGGTTGTTGGGAGGCAACCCTTTTTTATAAAATATTTATTTAAAAAAATGATCTAAAACAAAATGTGTAAAACCACTAAACCTCAATAAAAATAGACTGTTAAACATTTTAACACTACTAAAACAATAAATTTCATCTAAAGATAGCATAATCATACTTCTCAAATATTGTTTACCTTTTTGATTTTATAAAAAATAACTACCTAATAATTTTTCATTGTTTCATTTATAAAATTATTGTAAACTAAATTACTGAATGAATTTTGTCATATTTTCTCATCTTCTTGAAAAAGTAATTTTAATCGTTTTTTTAAACCCGTTTAGGTTAATTTCAAATTATTATAACCAACTCGATTTTAAAAAATCTCTTTCAATATTTGTGCGTTAATTTACATTTCTAAGAAACAATTCAATTTGTGTTTTAAAATCTTTAAAAACTAAAACATTATATTTTTTGATTTTTTGTTATTTCGAATCAGAACAAAATAAATATTAATGACAATGAACAAAGTTTCATTAGTCAAAAAGAATGCCGTTCAATCATTCAAAATCGCAGTTCAATCATTATTGTTTTTTTTGAATTGTAAAATTTGATACTTTTATAATTTTTAAACCTACATGATAAATTATTTTAAAAGTTGTTTTTGTGCATTGATGATTCTTTCATCCTATTTTGGCTTTGCACAAAAAGAATTAAAAACTAATTTGCAAAATTTTAATTCGGGTCTGCCTTCTGATTTTGTCAATAATTCAGCAAAAAAAGATGATTACTTGTTTCTAGCAACTCAAAGAGGTTTATGTATTTATGACGGATATAGATTTCAGAATCATAAATCAATCACAAAAAACATATACAATTTAAAGATAAAAAACAATATTGCCTATTTCTATGATTCAGAAAAAGGTCTTTGCTTTGTAAACAAGTTTTCAGAAAACGCCATAATAATTGCTCCAAACAACTTTAATGATTCTAATGCAAATAATGATCATTATGATAATATTTTTATAGATACTAAAAATAGAATTTGGTGTAGTGATATTAATTATATTAAATATTTTGAACCTAAAACTTTCAAAGAAAAAAGATTTGAATTCGACAAATCGAATATTGAAAACCGAAAACCAATAACAATTTTACAACTAAAAACGTCAGAAATTTGGTTTGCTACCTACAAAGGTTTATTTGTTTTTGATTCAAACAAGAACATAATTAATCCTCATTTTAATTCAAAATTAAATCAACTTCAAATTTCATCGGCTTTCTTGGTTGATGAAAATCAATTGTTTTTAACAACTTTTGACAATCGTTTTTTAGAATATAAAATCAAAGAAAACGAAATTATTAATCTTGGAACTTTTCCAAAATATGATTTCATAACTCAAATTCAACTTTCTAATCAAAAAGGAAAAAAATTTCTTATTATAAATAGTGCTGAAAATATTTATGAATTTGATTTTGATAAAACTAATTTGCAAATAGTCTATAATTCAAAAAAACTGAAAATAAATAACCTAACAATTGATGACAAAACTCATTGTTTTTGGGTTTCTACCAATCGAGGTTTAATTCAATTAAATAATGACTCGAATATTGAAAACATAAATATTCCTAGTAAAAACCCCAAAACTGTTATTGCAATTGAACAAGATGCTAAAGAAATGATTTTTTTAGCCTTAGATAATAATGAAATTTGGAGTTATTCAAAAAATCAAACTTGGAAAAAATACATAATTCCAAACGCCATCTGTAAAAACCTTTCTGTTTATAAAAATAAAATTCTAGTCACCTCTTCAAATGGGTTATTTTGCATTGAAAACGAACAATTATCAGAAATTAAATTAGTTGATTTTACAAAAGACCTAAAAAAATGTATTGTAGACAACAATCAAAATCTTTGGGTTATTCCCAACAAAGGTAAGATTGTAGTTTTTGATTATAAAACATTGAAAATAAAGTCAAATTTTATTAAAAACGCTGAATCTTTTTGGGAAGGAAATGCTTGGAATGACATTATTTGCGATCATTTTGGAACTATTTGGGTGGCTGGTTGGATGCCAAAATCAAACGGAATTCTGAAATTCGATGAACAAAATAATAAATTCTTAGATGTAGCAAAAATTCAAACCAGTAAAAAAGAAATGAATTTTTCATCTGATTTCTATAATAAAATTGCAATCGACAAAAACAATCAATTACTATTTTCTGGCTATGGAGGCTTCAATAAAGTGGATCGTTCTGGCAAAGTGATTTTTGGTTTTCATTCCTATGAGCAAAATATTCCTAGCGACCATGTTGTTGGAATTTGCGATGATTCTGCTGAAAATACTTGGTTTGCAACTGCTGAAGGTATAAATGTATATAATCCAAAAACATCAAAAACAATTCTCATTTCACAAATTGACGGTTTGCAAACAGATGATTTGATTTATGGTTTTTTAAAACTCAAAAATGGCAATATTATTCTTGGAAATGAAAATGGGTTTTCAGTTATCGATACCAAAAAAATTCTTGAACAAAATATAAACAGAAATCTAAAATTAACTGAAATCAAAATTGATGGTGAAATTTCAAATCAAAATGCAAACAATATTATTTTAGAAAATATGTATTCTGAATTGGGGCTATCATTCTCAGATTTATCCTTTGTAAATAAACTAAAAGTAGTGTATCGATACAAATTCAAAGGAGAATCAAAATGGAATTATCTAGGAAATAAATCGGAGTTGTCATTAGTAAAATTACCCTTTGGCAATTATGATATAATTATTCAATCTGGCAATAACTTAGGGCGTTGGCAATCGAAATCATTAGAAATTCATGTCAATGTAAAACCAAAATTCTATCAAACCGGATGGTTTATATTACTTGCTGTTATTGCTTTTTTATTAACAAATTGGTATTTGCTTAAACAACAAAAAATCAAAAATAACCTGACCCAAGATCTAAAAAATGCAGAAATGATGACTTTACGTTCACAAATGAATCCTCATTTTATGTTCAATACCTTAAACTCGATTAACAGTTATATTATTCAAAACAAAAGTAATGAAGCCAGTAAATATCTTACCATGTTTTCTAAACTAATGCGTAATATTCTCGAAAATTCAAAACACTTTGAAATTACATTAGAAAAAGAAATTCAAACTTTAAAATTTTATGTGCAACTTGAAGCCGTTCGATTAGATAATAAATTTGATTATTCAATTACTATTGATGAAAATATTGATATTGAAACTCTAAAAATCCCACCATTAATTTTGCAACCATTTGTAGAGAATGCCATTTGGCATGGTTTGCATAACAAAAAAGAGCATGGAAATTTAAGTATTATTGCCATTTTAGAATCAGAAAATATTTTGAAAGTCTCAATTATAGATGATGGAATCGGAAGAATTGCAACAAAATCAATCAAAAACAAACAAACGAATCACAAATCATATGGAATTGATATAACAATTTCTAGATTGAAAATGTTAAACGAAGAAAATAGTGTAGAAATTATTGATTTATACAATAAAAATGAAATTCCAAACGGTACACAAGTTAACCTAAAAATACATTTCTGATGATAAAAACCATTATTATTGATGACGAAAAACATTGCATTATAACTTTAAATCATTTGCTATCGCAAATAGATGATTTAGAAGTTGTAGCAACAACACAAAACAGTTCAGAAGCAAAAAAATTAATCGAAAAACATCAACCTGACATTGTTTTTTTAGATATTGAAATGCCCGAAATGAATGGTTTTGATATTATAAATCAATTTGAAACTATGAATTTTAAAGTCATTTTTACAACCGCATACGATCAATATGCTTTAAAAGCTTTACGATTAAATGCATTGGATTATTTATTAAAACCTATTGATTTAGAAGACATTGAACTCTCGATAAAGAAATACAAATCACATGAATTGGTAATTTCTAAAGATCAAGTTCAGAATTTACACTTATTTACTAACGGAAAAATGCAAGATACCATTGCTATTTCCTCCCAAGAAGGACTTTGTTTCGTTAAAATTGATGAAATCATGTACCTTGAGGCCAGTAGTAACTACACTTTTATTGTCATGAATAACAAAACAAAGCATTTAGCAAGTAAAACTTTGCAAACCTTTGAGGAGGTTTTAGAAGATAATCCCATATTTTTTAGAGCACATAAATCACATATAATCAATTTGAAATTTATAAAACAATACATTCGTGGCGAAGGCGGAGAATTAATTATGTTAGACAACAAAAATATTCCATTAAGCCGTGCCAGAAAACAAGATTTCTTGAATTTATTTACAAAAATTTAGACTATAAATGTAGTTCACACATTTAATCTCACAATTCACTCATTTGATAGCACAACTTACTCATTTTAGATTTATATTTATTTGATTATCATTACATTTGAATATTAATAATTAAAATTTATCATAATGAAAAAAATAATATTTTTTGGAATTCTATTTTTACACATTTTTGTATTTGCTCAACAAACAACACTAAAAGTCGTTGGACGAAATCTTACATTAACTAATGGTCAAAATATTGTCTTACGAGGTGTAAATTATCCATTAATTAATGAAGGTAGTATTTCACTTGACAACCCAGTTGCATACAAATCATACATTGATCAAGTTGCATTGACTGGTGCTAACGCAATTAGACTACCATGGTATACAAACGGACAAAGTTGGCGTGATGTTACAGCAAACGGTGGAGCACCAGGAACAGTAAACGGATATGTAAATAATGGACATTTAAGCAATATCATTGCCTATTGCATTACTAAAGGAATGGTGCCAATTTTGAGTATTCACGATGATGATTTTATTACTTGTAAATCTAATAATTGGTCATATTTCAATACTACAGTTATGAATTTTTGGACTAGCCCTGCTGTTATTAGTTTAATCAATGTAAACAAATCAAAAATAATCATCAATCTTGCGAACGAGTTTGATAAAGTTCGTTGGACAAATAATCCGGTTGCAGCATTGAACACATATAAAATTAATTATAATGCTGCTATTTCTACCCTTCGAAATGCAGGAGTTACTGTACCAATCATGATAGATGCACCAGATTGTGGACAGTCATCTACAGAATTATTGAGTATTGCAGAAAATATGAATGCCGCTGACACGCAACACAATTTAATTTTTTCGGCACACGCCTACTGGGGTGGCTATGCAAGTACAACAGCCCAAATTCAAGCAAAATTAAACGAAGCACAAAACACAAATGTTTGTTACTTACTTGGTGAAGTTGCAAATAATCAAGATAATAATGGTTGTGGAGATTTGGGTCTTTACAACGTTTATCCTACTATTTTGCAAGAAACTTGTTCAAGAAATATTGGCTGGTTAGCATGGGCTTTTAATCATGATTGTACACAATATAATCCGAATCTAAATAGCACAAACTATAGAGTAATGACGACAAATAGTAGTTTCAATAATCTCACTACATATGGTAACGACATAGTAAACAATCCAAATTATGGACTAAAATCTATATCAGGTTGTGGCGCCACTGTTTTAACTAACAACCAATTTGATATTGCTTTTGCAAATGTATCAGTGTATCCAAATCCAAGTTCTGGTCAATTTTTTATTAATTCAAATGATACAATAACCAAAATAAGTTGTGTAGATGTTTTAGGCAAACAAATAGATTTACAAATTTCTGATTCCAATTCTTTTCAAATAAATGGTAATAA
The DNA here is from genome assembly GCA_031431275.1 of Bacteroidota bacterium. GTDB lineage: Bacteria > Bacteroidota > Bacteroidia > Flavobacteriales > Flavobacteriaceae > Flavobacterium. Next base: position 12,016 of record JANPDC010000103.1, on the reverse strand, counting down.
TAAAGGGCTTTTTGTTCTTAAAATTGAACTAGAAAATAATGCAGTTGTTTATAAAAAATTGGTTGTGAATTAATTCGAAATACAAATTGTAATTATTTCTTTAAAAATTAATTATTCAACTTTCTATTTTGATTCAAAAATCAATTAACTAATAATTACAGCATCAATCTAAATAAAATAACAAGCACAATTTTAAGACATTAATTATAAAATATAAGTATCATGAGTAAATTTATAGAAGCAATTCAAACAGTTTGGCTACGTACAATAAATCTATCAACAACAGAGTCTTTGAGGTATCATACAGTTTTAACAAATGGTCGAAATATAGCAGTAACTTCATCAATATCAGGTTTTGCTCCATCAATTGAATTCAAACCAAAATTTACACAAGTAGGCAAAAGTGCCTGTGTCATTCAAGCTTTTGAATTTGTGGACAAAAACGGGGTTAATAAAATCGTTGAAAGACAAACGTTAGGAAATAATTCAGAATTTATAGATAATTGCAAATCGATTACATTTTTATTGTTTGTAGTTCTTGGAGAATCTATTGGTCAAGGAACCATTTACTACTTTGGAGATACTAAGAATGAAACAATGAAAAAAACAACAAAAGATAAATTTCATTTGTCGGTTATTTTTGATAAAAAAACTGGTAAAATTCAATCGACACACCAAATTCTTATTTCAGAAAATATTCAAAATGAGGAAGGGATTGATTATTTATTGGAGCAAACAGTAAAAAGATATTCTACAGATTTGCCAAAAAACACAAGTCATCTGTTTTTTGAAAACACCGAACTTGATATTAACGCAACTTATAAAATTGATATCAAAACTCAAAAATTAATTGAAATTACAAAACCAGAATCTGGAAAAACAAAATTTGATTTGTTTTAATTAAATGACCATAGTGCAATAATGAAATTGCATTAAAATAAGTGTTTTATCGGTAAAACAAGTGTTTATATCGAAAACATCAAACGCTCGTCCTTTCAAAACGTCACTCGTCCTTTTTGGGTTTTCCAAATGAAAGATATTTTTCAAATTTGAATATAATTTAAAAATATCAATTATAAAAAATGATTTAACAGCAAATCAACCTTTAAAACATAACCAAATGACAGCAACAATTTTAGAAAAAAATTTTACACCAATAGAATATTTTTATGGGGGAGAGACTTTTAAATTTGAATTAAATCATGTGCCCGATTATTATCCTGCCATGTGTAGGGCTCAGGCTCTTTTGAAAGATGAAATGTTTAACTCTGTAAATGAAGATGGTACGCCTTTTGGAATAATAGAAGGAACTTATGATCCCAATTTGACAGTAGGACATTATCCTGCTCTTGTTAAATTAGTTTTTCAGCCTAAAATATATCATTTTAGTAAGACTATCGAAATTATAAAAACCATACATCTTTTAGGAGCAGGATCAAGCCCACAGGGAACTTGTTTTAAATTTCCTTCATTGACAGCAGGAATTATAGTCCATAGTTCTCGTGGAGGGGAACTTGTTTCGACATTAAATAATGCAAATGTTATAGTTACTTCCATCCCTAAAACATCTAGTTATGATTGCCCTTATATACTTGATAGAAATAATATTAATCTTGACAGAGCAACATTAGGAGATGGTTTTTTAAATTATGATTACTCTATAAAATTTCGGGAAAAAATTATTGGACATGGCTCCATAATTGAAGGTATATTTTTGCAGTCAAGTAGAGGTAGTAATTTCGATATTTTTCCAGAATTAAATACTATTCTTGAGAGTGAAACAGATACTACAACGCTCCATGTATTTAATCCATATGAAAATCAAGAATCTTTCAGAATTTCTAAACCAAATAATTTAGAATATTCAGATTTTAGTCATGCTATTAAAGCAGCACATGGGATAACCCTTTTTGCTCTAACACAAATTATCAATTGCGGTGTTACTGGTTTTGCTGGAAACGGAATATATGCTTTTGGTAATAATCATGGTGGTGTTACAGATTTTTCAACCCTTGACAATGTCAGCGTTACTGGTTGTGATGGAAATGGAATACATCTTTTCGGACAAGATGCTTCTAACTTTAAAATTACATCTGTTCAATCAAATACCAATTTTGGATATGGGTTAGTTGGTTTTGTAACAAATAGCACCAATACAATCTTGACTTCACAATTTACAAGTAATAAAAAAGGTGCAATTCTGTGCCCTTGGCAAATGTATTTTTTAGATAATGAAGTTATAATCCCCTCTTTAAAAACAAAATTAAAGCAATCAATACCAGCAAACAGTCTTCTTTTAGGAATTCAAACTATTAAAGGATTGATATTTATTGGTTGTTATGCCGAAATACCACCAACTCCGATACTAAAGAAAGAACCCCAAACTGAGTTATGCTTTTTACAAAACGGTAAAACTACATTAAGTCCCCTACTTAACATTACATTAAAAAATAAAATTCTTGAAATAGTAAACAGAGAAGGATTTAGTTTAATGAACAGACAATGTTTCGTAACTGGAGACTTTTTAGGAAGCCCAGAAGGTCATCCGCAATACTTTGAATCTCTTGGTAGTGGAGATTTTTCGACAAGAGGTCCTGTTCGTGGACAATCTTTGAGAACGGATGATATCAAAAATTTTACTAAAAACTTAAATGTTACTGCTGACCAAGCTAATGCTGATGTAGTATATGGAACTCTTGGTAGTGGAACCTATTCAAATGTTGCGTTACAACTAGGCGCAATGAAACCTAATTCGGATTTATATTTTGCTCATCATTCAGAAAGTAATTACTGGACAATGGCTTCTAATCCTGATCCTGATCCAATAAAAGGAGTTAACATAAATAATATTTTTCATATTTCTCATGCAGGGAATGATGATATTGGAGCAAATCAACTTTGGCTAGAGAGAGGTTTTTTTATAGGGGAGTACTTTTCTGGTGGGATATTTAAACGTATTAAAATTGACACCACAGACAAAATTCCTTTCGCACCAGCTGTGCCTGGTAAACTTGGTGATATTTTGTTCAATTCGAATCCAAATCTTGCCAATCCTGCTCTTACCTATGTTGGTTGGATATTTTGTAGTGATAATCAATGGCATCCATTTGGCAGAATTGAAGACGATATTGAAATCGTTCCTAATCCACCTCAACCTGGCAATTTACCCGAAAACATTAAAGATTACATACAAAACTCAAGGTATTTACAAATTATAATAGGTGTGCTTGACGATACTCCAGGTTTTGGCATTGGTCCTGATGGAAAACCTATTCCAATAGATCCAAATTGGAATACTAAAACACAAATGAATTTATTCAATTTTCGTATGGCAAGCATTGTAGATCAACACGATTTGCAAATAAAATTATTAAATACCAAAAAAAATTACAGTAAAGAAAAAAAAGAAATTTTAACCACTTTTTTTAAAGAACAAATTATTAATACGTTGAGTGAGGTGTTAATTGAGATGGAATAAATACTTTTCTTTTGTTAGTATTAAAATTTTCATTTACAATAAACATTATATAATCCTTTAACCAAATTAAGTCTATCAAAAGTTAGGCTTTTTTTGTTGTCATATGAAATTGTGCTTAAAACCTAAAATTTCACATCAACTACATAAAAATTATCATTCAGAACTATGTACATAAAATTTTGTGTATCAAACACACTAAAAAATACTCAAATTTTATCATTAAACTCATTTCAAAGTATTTCATCGGTAAAAAAGTTTAATTCATCGAAAACATCAAACGCTCGTCCTTAAAAAACGTTGTTCGTCCATTATGGCTTTTTTATAATTTCAAGAAAAGTCAACTTTGAACATTATTAATCAATAAAATTTTAAAAATATAAAATCATGAAAAATTCAAAAATCACATTATGTGCAGTAGCAATTACAACGCTTTCATCTTTTTTATTTGTTACTACATCTTGTAGCAAAAGTGATGCTCCAGTTGCAGCAGAAACGACAGTTGCGCCATTACAAGATCCTTTATCTGGATATTTAATGGCATCTGGTTTCAATGAAGTGACAGAAACCGTTGTGAATAATTCGGATCGGGAACTTGGATATTCTTTTATTCCACTTGTAAACGGTAAAATAACAGCTATTGTAGTAAAAATACCTGATACACGTACTGCGTTGAAGGTTACTGTTTGGGACAAAACAACGGCTACAGTAATTAGAAGTGAAACAATTGACATCACATCATCGGGAGTCGAAACAACAAAAATCATTTCACCTGTAGATTTGATAAAAGACAAAGAGTATGTAATTTCAATGAATACTAATGATTATTACGTTCATACAAAAACTAATGGCTCATTTGCTGCTTATCCATTTGTTATTGGCGACATTAAAGTCACTTCTTTTGTTGAAAGAGGTGGAGTTAATCAAATAATGCCAATTTTAACAAGTTCACCAGCTTATGCAGGAGATTGTAGTTTCAAATTTCTAAAATAAAAATAAACTTAAAAAAACCAAAACCATGAAAAAACTTCTCCTCCTTTCGTTTTTTATCATTTCAATTGCTGGTTTTACCCAAGTAGGCATAAATACTACCTCACCAAATGCACAACTCGAAATTAAATCGAGCAATCAAGCCACGCCAACAAACACCGATGGTTTGTTAATTCCTAAAATAGATGCTTTTCCAGTCATTAATCCAACCGCTTTGCAACAAGGTATGATGGTGTATTTGACAACCTTATCTGGTGTAAACCAACCCGGGTTTTACTCTTGGGATAATGTGTCTTTGAGTTGGAAACCAATTTCATCAACTAGTTTAAACAATTGGAGTTTAACAGGAAATTCAGGTACAATAGATGGAACTAATTTTATAGGTACGACAGACAATGTGCCATTAAATCTAAGAGTAAACAATCAAAAAGCAGGAAGAATTGAAACCAATAATTTCGATGCAAATACATTTTTAGGCTATCAATCTGGGAACACAAATTCAGGTGCTTACAATACTGGTTTGGGTTTCGAATCTTTAAAATCAAATACTACAGGAGACTACAATACTGCAATTGGAGAGTTAGCCCTAAATTCTAACTCATCGGGAAACGAAAATGTAGCAGTTGGTTCTCAGACACTATTGCTTAATACTTCGGGTTCATCAAACGTTGGTGTTGGTCATTTATCATTATCTCAAAATACAACGGGAAATTTTAATGCAGCGTTAGGTTGGCGATCTCTTGAAAGCAACACTACAGGTTTTTGGAATAATGCCTTTGGTGCAAATTCTTTAGAAAAAAACACCATTGGTTTTAGTAATTCGGCATTTGGCACAAAATCTTTAGAAAATAATATTTTCGGTAATGGTAATGTAGCCTTTGGAATAGTAGCATTAAATAGCAATATATCAGGAAATTTCAATGCATCTTTCGGAATCTCATCATTACAAAACAACACCATTGGAAGTTATAATACCGCCATTGGAAGTAACTCTTTGCAGGCTAATACAACTGGATCTTACAATTCGGGATTGGGATATAATAGTTTGTTAAGTAACACCACTGGATCAGTTAACACCGCTGTGGGAAATTTAAGTTTATGGAACAATACCATTGGAGTTGCAAATACCGCTATTGGATCTGAAGCCCTAGCACAAAACACGACTGGTGAGTACAATACAGCCGTTGGTGCTTCTGCTCTTGAAAGAAATAAAACTGGAATAAATAATACAGCAACTGGTTTCTCGTCATTATTTTACAATACTACAGGAAGCAATAATACAGCAACTGGATTCTTTTCGTTAGTGAACAATACAACTGGAACAAAAAACTCGGCATTTGGAACTGAATCTTTAAAGAATAATATTACTGGCTACGAAAATTCAGCTTTTGGTATGAATGCATTACGAGATAATACAACAGGTTATTACAATACAGCCTGTGGTTTTTCGACATTAATTAATAACACTAGTGGTATTTACAACACTGCTGTTGGAAGTAACGCTTTACAAAAAAATACGACAGGCGATGGCAATACCTCTATTGGTACTGATTCCATGTTTGCTAACACAACTGGTTATTATAATATTGCAACAGGTAGTTTAGCTTTGGCTAGTAATACTTCAGGCTATGATAATTGTGCTTTTGGCCACAGTGCCCTTGCGTTTAATACTACAGGATTTAGAAATACAGCAATGGGAGGTGGAGCATTATATTATAACTCGACTGGACTTAAAAATACCGCTTTAGGTAATTATTCATTATTTTATAATACCGTTGGCAATGATAATACAGCCTCAGGTTATTATTCTCTTTATAATAATACTACAGGAAACTACAATACTGCATTTGGAAACCAATCACTAACCTTCAATACTACTTCAAGTAATAATACGGCAACTGGTTATGGCGCACTTTATTTAAACACAGGTGCAGATAATACCGCTAACGGTTTTCAAGCAATGAATTTTAATACCACTGGAGTTTCAAATGTTGCAGTTGGTTTGCAAACTTTACAAAGTAACAATACTGGTAATTTTAATACTGCACTTGGTACAAAAGCATTGTATACTAATACTTCTGGAAGTTTTAATACTGCCATTGGAAATTTATCATTGGGAAATACTACTGTTGGTACAAATAATGTTGCCATGGGAAACAGATCATTGTTAGCAAACACTACTGGTAGTTATAACTCCACATTAGGCGATAATGCTTATCCTACTAATGGAACAATAACTAACTATACTGGGATTGGTTATAACATAGGGAGTGCTTCATCTACTAGCAACATGGTCGAAGTTGGTAACACAAGTGTAAGCATAATTCGTGGACAAGTTAATTTTAGTACCTACAGCGATGCTCGAATCAAAACCAACATAAAATCTAATGTTCCTGGTTTGAGTTTTATTACTCAATTGCGACCAGTGACCTATAATCTTGATATTCACAAACAAAATGAATTGCTATATAAAGGCAAAAAAGAAGATCTAAATTTTGATGGTAAATATGATATTGAAAAAATTACCCAAACAGGATTCATAGCTCAAGAGGTCGAAGTAGCGGCAAAAAACATCAATTATGATTTTAATGGTGTGAATGTTCCAAGAACTGCCCAAGAACTATATTCTGTTAGTTATGCTGAATTTGTTGTGCCACTTGTAAAAGCTGTGCAGGAATTAGAAATGCAAAATAAAGAGTTAGTGTTACAAAACGCAGCGTTAAAAATCCAACAAACTAGTTTAGAAAAACGTTTAAAATTAATCGAAGAAAAATTCTTAAAATAGGATTTTCATGTGTTTTTTTTCGAAGAAGGGTTGTTGGGAGGTAACCCTTCTTTTAATTTAATTTGAGAGTAAAGGTTGTTCCCTCACCTACTCTACTTTCAACCGAAATCTCACAATCAATTGCTTTTGCCATATCACGAATTAAATGTAATCCTAGTCCTGATTTTGTACTTGTTACATCCGATTCATCAAACAAGGCTTTTAGTTTTTCGGCATCAACTCCTGGTCCATTATCGGTTATTGACAAAAAACTTTGAGTGTTGTTTTGCCATGCTTTCCAGATAATTTGCTTCTCGACAAAGCCTGTATTTAGCGAAGTCGGAAAGCTTGAAGTGACAAATTCGGCTAAAATATTAATAGCATTACTGGTCAAGTTTCTGATAATGGTTTTGAGGTAATTATCATCTGTAAAAATCTCGATATTATCTGAATTTTGATAGTCTATTTTAATGTTCAAATAGCCCGAAAATACTTTTTTGGTATCGTCGAATAATTGGCTAACGAATACCTTTTTTGGTTGCGGTTTAAAGTTTTCCATTTGGCTTTTGCTCCATTGCAAAATGTCTTCCATACTTTCGAGTAAATTCTCTGCACCCGTCATGGTTTTGTCTTGCATACGTTTGATGCTTTCGGCATCGAGCATTTCGGGAGATTCTTTTTGAAGTTGCAAAAAGGAAATTAAATTAGCAACAGGTCCACGCAAATCGTGATTCAAAATACCAAAAAATCGTGTTTTGGCTTTGTTGGCTTGGTCGAGTTCTATGTTTTTTAGGTCTAAATTTTCATTTAGAATTTGTAGTTTTTCGTTGATTTGTTTGCGTTTTCGACTTTGGTAGAATAACAATCCTCCAATTGCAACTAAAAAACCAATTCCTGCAATAAATAACCATTTTTGTTTTTCTTTGGCATCGAGTGATAGTTTGTTAATTTTTATTTCTTTATCACGGAGTTCGATTTCTTTTGCACTTTCTAGTTCAGCAATTTTATTTTTATTTTCCTGCGAGAAAAGAGAGTCGTTAACTCTGTTGTATTGATTTATAGTAATGTAAGCATTCTTATAATCACCTTTCTTTTCTTGAATTTTTGCTAATGTTTGTAAAAAATCAACACTATTATCTACATTGCCAGATTGATTTGAAATTGACAAAGATTTTTTTAAATAAGATTCAGCCATATTTAAATTTAACCTATCATTTGTTTTTAAACTCATCTTAAAGTACAGAACCCCTAGGTTTCCTAAATTATTTACAGACATCATGTTTGTTGGTGCAATTATATCCCAGTACGACTGGGCTTCTATCCTCATTTTTAACTCTTCACTATATTTATCTTTGATACCAGCCCAATTTGTTAATACATATGCTTTCCCCTGAAGATGATCGATTTTAGAATATTTTTCAAAAGCAGATTTAAAATATTTTTCCGCATTAATTTTATCGTTCATCATACTGAATGTCTCCGCTAACGAAGATTCAGAATTACCAATCTTTAGGCTATTATTTAATTGATTTGCAAATTTTAATGACTCTAAAGAATGAAATAATGCCTTTTTAAAATTTTTTTGATCCAAAAACAATGATGATAATGCTCTGTGATTATTCTCTAAATTTGAAGTATCTTTTGTTTCAAGCGCAATTTTAATCGATTCATAATTGTAAAAAGCTTGTTTTTTAAAATCTGATTTTTGTTGATAAATTGCAGAATAATAAAAAAGACACTTTGTTATTGCTTTTTTATCTTTCAACTCTCTAAATAACTTTATCGCGCTATTATTATAATAAATAGCACTATCTGCATTTGGTTTATTAATATATAGAAATACTAAAAATTTATTAGCTTCGGCTAATTCTGCTTTTAATTTTAAGTTTGATGCTAATACGATATTTTTTTTAGCATAAAGTGTTGCTTTATCAAAATTAAAATCTGCAAAATAAACCTTTGCTATTTTAAAGTTTAATTTTAAAATATCTTGCCTTGCTGTAGTGTTTTTGGTTTGCACCAATAACGAATCAATCAATTTTTGCCCTTCGAGTTTTTGGGCTAATGAAAATAGTGGTAAAAGAATAAAGAGTAAGTAAATTTTTCTCATAAAATCATTTTATTTCCTTTAAACACAAAAATCCCATGTTTGGGATTTTGTATTATATTTTTTTTTAAAATTAACTTAAAGTTACACACGAGCGCCTTCAGTTTTATCCTTAACCTTAGTTCCTAAAAGTCTAAAATCTCCACCTTGGATTTTGGTTTGTTGATTTCTCTTTAAAATTGTAATGTTACAATTTGCTTCTAATTTTGATAATGTTTTCATAAATTAAATTTTAATTTTTTAAACAAAACTACAATTTTTTTGATTTAAAAGACAATATGTATAAATCAAAATAATAAATTTTAAATTTTCAGAGTAAAGGTTGTTCCCTCACCTACTCTACTTTCAACCGAAATCTCACAATCAATTGCTTTTGCCATATCACGAATTAAATGTAATCCTAGTCCTGATTTTGTACTTGTTAGATCCGATTCATCAAACAAGACTTTTAGTTTTTCGGCATCAACTCCTGGTCCATTATCGGTTATTGACAAAAAACTTTGATTGTTGTTTTGCCATGCTTTCCAGGTAATTTGCTTCTCGACAGAGCCTGTCTTGAGCGAAGTCGAAAGGCTCGAAGTGACAAATTCGGCTAAAATATTGATGGCATTACTGGTCAAGTTTCTAATAATGGTTTTGAGGTAATTATCATCTGTAAAAATCTCGATATTATCTGAATTTTGATAGTCTATTTTAATGTTCAAATAGCCCGAAAATACTTTTTTGGTATCGTCAAATAATTGGCTAACGAATACCTTTTTTGGTTGCGGTTTAAAATTTTCCATTTTACTTTTACTCCACTGCAAAATGTCTTCCATACTTTCTAGCAAATTCTCTGCACCCGTCATGGTTTTGTCTTGCATACGTTTGATGCTTTCGGCATCGAGCATTTCGGGAGATTCTTTTTGGAGTTGCAAAAAGAAAATTAAATTCGCCACGGGTCCACGCAAATCGTGGTTTAAAATTCCAAAAAATCGTGTTTTGGCTGTGTTGGCTTGGTCGAGTTCTATGTTCTTTAAGTCTAAATTTTCATTTAGAACTTGTAATTTTTCGTTGATTTGTTTGCGTTTACGGCTTTGGTAAAACAACAATCCTCCAATTGCTAAAAGAAAACCAATGCCAGCTATAAATAACCATTTTTGTTTTTCTTTGGCATCGAGTGATAGTTTGTTGATTTTTATTTCTTTGTCACGCAGTTCGATTTCACGCTTGTCTTCTAGATTTTTGATCGTTTCTTTGTTGTCAGAATTGAAAACAGAATCTTTGTAAATCACATATTGTTCATGAGATTCTAATGCTTGTTTATAATTTCCTTGGAGTTTTTGGATTTGAGAAATAGATTCAAAGCAAGTAGCAATATCTTTTAATTCTTGGTTTTCCTTGAGATAAATCAAATATTCATTTAATTTTAAATAAGATTTTTTTAAATAATCATTTTTTTTATTTACATCTTTTTCAATTTTAGCCTTTTCTAATAAAATCCTTCCAATTCCACCATCATTAAAAGCAATGTCATCTTCATAGCCAGAATCTTTATTAATTACATTTGCTTTTTCATGACTTTCTATTGCTTCATCATATTTTTTCAAGTCTTTATAAATAAGTGCAAGATTCCCTAAAATATTAGCCTCCATAGATTTATTACCTTCTGATTTCGCTAATTTAAGTGCTTTACCATAGTAAACCAATGCTTCAGAATCTTCATTTAATTTATAATACGAAGCACCAATATTTGTAAGGTTATTAATCATTGAAATTTTATTACCAATTTTTGTATTAATTAATAATGCTTTTTTGTAATATTCAATTGCTTTTTTATGATTATTTAACTCATGATAAATATTTCCATTATTAGAAATTATTGATGCAATACCTTTATTATCTTTTAACTCTTCGAATATAATAAGAGCTTTATTGTTATACTCTAAAGCTTTAGGGTAATTATTTTGATAAAAGTAAATAATACCTATACCTCGGTAAATTTTACTGAATGTTATTCTATCAGGGTCAAATTTTATCGCTTGATTGAAACTTGATTTAGCCTCTTCATAATTTCCTATCCAAATTTGATTTATTGCTTTTGAAGTTAAAGATGACGAAATACCTTTCTTCCAATTTAACTTTTTTGATAGAAAAAAAGATTTATCAGAATATTTTACTCCAATTTTCGGATCGAAATCTTTGTAAGTTGTGGATAATTCATTCAACAAATTAACCTTCAAAGTATCTTCTTTCATTTTTGGTAATTCAACTAAAAGTGAATCAATTAATTTTTGTCCCTGAAGTTTTTGGGCAAATGAAAATAGTGGTAAAAGAATAAAAAGTAAGTAAATTTTTCTCATAAAATCATTTTATTTCCTTTAAACACAAAAATCCCATGTTTGGGATTTTTATATTATAATTTTTTTAAAATTAACTTAACCAAGGGGAGTCGTCGACTCTTTGGTTTTAGCCTCAACCTTAGTTCCTAAAGGTTTAAAACTTCCGCCTTGAATTTTGGTTTTTTGATTTCTGTTTAAAATTGTAATTGTACAATTTGTTTCTAAATTTGAAAATGTTTTCATATTTATATATTTTTATTTAATCAAATATAACTTAAAAATTTTTGATAAAAAACTGTTTTTTTTTTAACACCATATTTTTAAGATAATACGAAAAAATAGTTATTGAGAAATTTTCG
>JANPDC010000102.1:0-3886 GCA_031431275.1 Bacteroidota bacterium | reverse complement strand
TTTCAATGCACCAAAGAATTTTACACTCAATGCTGGAGAAAATGTGAGCATCACCGCAGGAAAAGACGTTTCAGTGAGTGCGGGCGACAACATGAGCAACTCTGCAGGAAAAGACATGTCACATACTGCGGGGCATGATATAAATCAAATGGCACAAGGTGACATGAGAGAAAGCACCAATAATAAAACAGAAATTATTCAGGAAAAATTCACAAGAGGATCTGGAGTTTCAACAGAATTTTCAGAAAAAGTGACTCTTTTTAGCACAAAAGAAAATATGCATATTGAAAGCCTTGAAAAAACAGTAAACATAAATAGTGCTGAAAGAACAAATTTATTTTAATAATTAAAATTTAAACAATGGCGATCAATAAAACAGCAAAAAATTTTTACAGTACAATTACGGGTAATTACATTTGTACTGCAAAGACAATTGAAAAAACGGCGGATGAAATGACTATTCTGGCTACCAAAGGCAATGTTGAACTTGTCTCAAATAAAAAAGTACAAATAAAAGATAAAAAAGTATAATTATGCCAGTATTTGGAGAACCTACAAAATCAGTACCTGCTATTGAAAATGACAAAATTACTGATATTTATTTTGGTAAAAAAGTGTTAACCCCAGCGTTTGAAAACACTACAGAAGAAGTTGTTGCTAAAAAAGGTGATACCGAAAAAACAATTAAAGCACAATTTATAAAATTAAAAAAAATTAAAAAAGAAGCCATAACGGCATATACTCCAGAAAAAGTTTTTGTAAAAGCTGCAGGCGGAGAAAAAATAACCATAACTTACCGAAAAAAGGTCGCAGATACTGTAAGTTATGAGAAGATTACCAACACAAAAGTTAAACAAAAAGTTTGGGTTGTTGCAGTTTGTAACATTTTTACACTTGAAGGTAAATTGGGGGTAGAAATAATGGAGCATAAGCAAACTAATTCAGAATTAGTCTATGAAAACCCTGTAAAATTTTTAGAGGGTGAGACCGAAAAAACGAAATTAGAATTTGACTTGACAAAAGACAAAACAGTAGAACCCAATATTTTTGCCAAAGAAATTACATTACAGCCCAAGAGCAAAGAAGATGTAAAAAAACTAATAGACAAATTTGCCAAGCGAAAAGATAAAAATGCTTTTTTATACTTAAAAGGGACTATTACAGACACGCAGAAAGTAACTTTTTCGAGTTTTTTGCCTAATCAAAAAGAAAATATTGAGTATTTAAACACTGATGGTAAAAGATTAGAAATTTCTGGGGCACCTTGTTATTGTGATAGGGATATTAAAGTAAAAGAGATGATTGATATTATATACAATTTAAGAGATAAGGAAAATGTAAAAAAGAAAAGAGATGATTTTTTTAATCAAGGCGGTGAATTTATTGCATCAATAAGAATAACAACTGGCAAAATATCAGAAAACGAAGATAAATTGAAACTTTTTACTGATGAAATGAATAATATGTATAGAAAATTTGGTATTAATACCTGTAAAAGAAAAATACATTTTATTGGACAAATGTATTTAGAAACAATCAAATTTAGATATACATATGAAAGTAGAGATGAAGTACCTGATAATTACAAAGGTGGTGTTAGTTTTCAAGGTAGAGGAATGAAACAGATTACACATGATTATAATTATTTAGCATATTATGATTATGTAAATGGGACAACTTTAAGCAAAGTGTATTTCAAATATAGAAGTGGATTCGAAGGAGTTGGAGAATGTGTAAAAAACAGAGTTAAGGCTAATAATGAAGGATTGAATGATAAGTTTTACGAGAATTTGAAAGTATTTGCTAAAAACATTTCTGAAAATCTATTTCATTCATTTAACTCAGCAGGCTGGTTTTCTACAATCTATAAAACAGAAACCATAAATGAAATGGATAAAGGCATAGAAAATGCAAATGTTGAAAAAGTTACAAAAGCAATTAATGGTGGTACTAATAATCTTTTAGAAAGACAAAATTATACGAAATGGACAAAAGAATTTTTCAATTACGACACGGATTGTGTAAACAAGTAATAATCTTAATTTTAGTATCTACTTTAGGATTCTCTCAAAAAAGTGAAACTCAACCTGTTTTTCATAAAAATAAAATTGTAGGTTTTTTAAATCAGTCTGCAAATCGAGATTATAACAATTGTTATTTTTTTAGTAAAAAAACTGTCTTTAATAAAAAAATTAATTTTAAAATAATAGTTGAAATTAATAAAATAAATGAAGAAAATTTGTTCATCCCACTGTATAATGTTAAAATTTCTAGGTTTAGTGAAAATATTAAAATAGTAGAATTTAGTAGTACAGTAAATAGCAATTTTTATAGACTTTATGTATCAAATGTTAAAAACAAATTATTAATAATAAAAAAAATTTCATATTCAAATGGTGTATACGTAGATAAAATAAATGATGAAAATGATATGTTCCCTTCAACACATATTTGCATTAATGAACAAAAAAAGAATATAGTTGGTGATACCTTAATTTTTGATACCCTATTTAAATTTAATAAAAGTGAATGCTTTGATTGTCCAATTAAATACTCTTTGGAGGATTGTTTGAAAATTAGAAAAAGCAAACAAAAAGTGAAATGGGAATAAAGGTTAAATTCTTGTAAAATGGTAAAGTTGCAAGAAATAAATTAAATGGACTAACTCACAGAGAAGAATTTACTCAAGGTCTTAAAGATTTATTTAAGTACGACGATTCGTGTATTAATCGCAAATAAAATGATAAAATTAAATAAATATTATATAATTTATTTTTTGCTATTTCTAGCAAATCAAATTTTTTGTCAAAAAAAAGAAGATAGTAACTATGAGGAAATCTATTTAGATATTAATAATGACAAAATTAAAGATTTAGTTAGACATAATAAGAACTTAAATCTCTACGAGTTTTCATACAATAATAAAAAAAATATTAAAAGAATAAGTTTCTTTGATAATTATGATTCTATTTCTGTTAACATGGGATTAAAAGTCATAAAAAATTATTTAGTTTTTGAGATGAGATATGCTCCAAAATATTTGGATAAAAATATTTTAAGTTTCAGTTATAATAAAACAAAAAATGATTGGATATTAAAATCAATATATACCGAATCCTTTAATCCAATGGATCCAGATTTAATAAAAACTAAATGTAACTTTGAACCTAAAAAAGAGATTTTATTAAGTAAAAATGATGTTGATGATATAATACAATACATGGGTTTTGAAGTTATGAGTTTAACTTCAAGTAAAAAATTTAACAAAATAAAATGTAATTGTGAAAAAACTGAGACAGAATTAGACATAGATGTTATTAGAGATAGGATTAATGATATGCCTATACTTGAGGAACCAAAAAAATTAAGACTAGATTTATATTTTAAAGAAAACCCATTTAATAAAGAAAACTTGAAAGCATACAACGATATTGCTTCTAAATTTAAAGACAATAAATTAAATAATGAGGCTGTATATATATTGAATAAAGTCATTAATAAATTTCCAAATTCAATCGAAAGTAATTTAAATATTGCAGATTCATTTTGGAATATTAATAAAGTATTTGAGTCAAGATTGTATTACAAAAAATATCTTGAATTAATGAAAAATAAAAAAAATTTAAAAATAATTCCTAAACGAGTTTATAATAGGATCATGTGATTTGAATTTAGTTTGTGACTCTGCGGGTTGGTATTGGAAAAAAAGATCTGGTTGGGGTAACTTGAATAATTATGCCGATAATGATGATCTAATTAGTGCTTCAGTTGGAGTAAATGGTGGACTTAACGGCTTTGATCATAGAAAGAGTAATCTAAAAAAAATATTAAATACTTTAACAGTAAAAGATAGTTGTGTGAACTTAAATATTGGAGATAAGGTATT
>JANPDC010000101.1:0-38829 GCA_031431275.1 Bacteroidota bacterium | reverse complement strand
GCTTCCGCTTCGGTCGCGTGCGCCGTATGACCTTCTTGCCAAAGAAATTCGGCAGTTCGAAGAAATAATCTTGTTCGCATTTCCCAACGAACAACATTTGCCCATTGATTGATTAATAATGGTAGATCTCTGTAGGATTGGATCCATCCTTTGTAGGTTGACCAAATAATTGCTTCAGAAGTTGGACGAACAATTAATTCTTCCTCTAACTTTGCATTTGGGTCAACCATCAATTTCCCTGGTTTATCTGGATCATTTTTTAATCTGTAATGAGTAACTATAGCACATTCTTTAGCAAAACCTTCTGCATTTTTTTCCTCGGCTTCAAACATACTCTTGGGAACAAATAATGGAAAATAAGCATTCTGATGTCCAGTTTCTTTAAACATTCTATCTAATTCTGCTTGCATTTTCTCCCATATTGCATAGCCATAGGGTTTGATAACCATGCAGCCTCGTACACCAGAATTTTCCGCTAAATCTGCTTTAACTACTAGTTCATTATACCATTTTGAATAATCTTCAGATCGGGTTGTAAGGTTCTTGCTCATAATATATAGTTTGGCACAAAAATTGTTTAATTTAATATTAACTAAAATGTTCGACAAAACTAACTAAATTTGTATTGTCCAACAATAAAAAATTACAGTTATGAAAACTAATTATTTTTCTTCGCAAAAAACAGCCGTTTTTACAATCTTCGGTTTGTTATCTCTTATAGTAAGTTCTTGTGGTTCCTACCAAAATAGTTCGTACTATGATCGAGATGGAATTTATGGTACAACTCAAAAACAACGAACAGAGACGAAAGTTGCAAATTCAGAGGATTTGAGATATAAAAATTATTTCAAAAATTTAGATAATTCTAACACACAACCCGAAGTTGTAACTGATGTTAATAGTTACACTTCAGTTCAAAATGTAGATCCCAATCAAACTACAACTCCAAGTTACACTACAAATGGCTCTTGGGGAACTAATTCAGATTCTGTAGTAATCAATTACTATGGTGGAAATGTAGGATGGAATAATTGGGGATGGAATAATGGTTGGAACAACGGTTGGTATGGAAACAATTGGGGTTGGAACAACGGTTGGTACGGAAACAACTGGGGTTGGAATAACGGTTGGTACGGAAACAACTGGGGATGGAATAACGGTTGGTACGGAAACAATTGGGGATGGGGATGGAATAATGGCTGGTATGGTAACAACTGGGGATGGAACAATGGTTGGTGTGGAAATAATGGCTATTACAACAACAATTATTATGGAAACGGTAATTATGGTAATACATACAGTTACAATTCTGGTAGAAGAGGAAATTCGTCGCGATATGGTTCTGATAATGGCAATTATAGTTACAACAATAGAAGAAACTCTGACTCAAACGGAACGTACAGTTCAAATAGAAATGGGAATACAAGAAATCTAAACGGATCAACAAGAGATAATAACTCTAATATCAGAAGTTATACTCCAAGGGGTTCACAAGATCAACAAACTAATTCTCAATTATATTCTGATTCACCAAGAAATCCAAGATCAGAATCAAATCCTAGAACAGAAACACCAACTTACTCTGATTCACCAAGAAACAACCCAAGAACAGAAGCACCAACATATTCTGATTCACCAAGAAGCAATCCAAGAACAGAAACACCAACATATTCTGATTCACCAAGAAGTAACCCAAGAACAGAAACACCAACGTATTCAAATACACCTAGAAGCAATCCTAGAACTGAGTCTACTCCCCGTACTTATTCTGAGCCAACAAGAAGTTATTCAGAACCAACGAGAAGTTACTCACAACCAAGTTACAGCAGTGGTGGCTCTGGAGGTGGTGGTGGAAGATCATCTGGTGGTGGCGGTGGCGGTGGAAGAAGATAAACTCGTCTTGTTCCAGTTAAACAATCAAGTGTTTGATTTAAGAATTATAGAGGAATAGAATAAAACATTTTCTATTCCTTTAAAAATAAATAATATATATGAAAAAATATGTAGCTATAATTATATTGGGTTTATCTATCACAAATTCCCAATCTCAAGAAGTTTCAGATGCTTTACGCTATGCTCAAACCAATCTAAATGGAACAGCAAGATTCCGAGCCCTTAGTGGAGCATTTGGTGCATTGGGTGGTGATTTATCATCAATAACAGTAAATCCTGCTGGTTCAGTAGTTTTCGCAAATAATTTTGTTGGTGGTTCTATTACTGATTTTATTGTCCGAAATAAAACTAACTATCTTGGAACAAAAAATACAGAAATAAAAAACTCACTAGATTTGAATCAAGCAGGTGGTGTTTTTGTCTTCAATAATGATGATAAAAGAAGTGATTGGAAAAAATTTGCACTTGCTTTGAATTATGAGAATGCAAGTGATTTTACAAACTCAATATTTTCATCAGGAACAAATATAAATTCCATTGACAACTATTTTTTAAGTTATGCAAATGCAAATAATGGCGTGCCACTAAATTATTTAATAACTAATACAAATGAAACAGTTAGTCAGTTATACACTTATCTAGGTAGTAATTTACCTTTAAACTCTGCTCCAAATATTACTGGTTTTCAGGCTCAACAAGCACTTTTAGGTTTTCAAGGTTATATTATTGATAATGTTTCATCTACTTCAACAAACGACGTTTATGCCTCAAATGTGAGATTTGGTGGAAACTACAAACAAGAAAATTCTTTTATTACAAGAGGTTACAACGGAAAACTATCTTTTAATGCCTCTGCACAATATCAAAATTGGTTAAGTATAGGTTTAAATTTGAATTCTCATTTCAACGATTACAAACAATCAACCAGTTTTTATGAATCAAATTCAAATACTTTGGACTCAAATATCCGAGTAAAAAATATTAGATTCAACAACGAACTTCATACTTTTGGAACAGGTTTTTCAATGCAAATTGGAGCAATTGCAAAAATAAATAAGGAGTTTAGAGCAGGATTGTCTTATGAATCACCGACCTGGTATGAGTTGAATGACGAATTAATTCAATCAGTAACCGCAGTGAGTAGCAGCACAGCAGGAACTCTACAACCCGATGTTGTCGATCCAAATGTTACAAATGTTTATGCACCATATAATTTACAAACTCCTTCTAAATATACCGGAAGTTTAGCCTATGTTTTTGGAAAAAGAGGATTAATAAGTGTCGATTATTCTGTAAAAGATTACAGCAACACAAAATTCAAACCTTTAAATGAATTTGAAAGAGTGAATTCACAAATCACGAAATTGCTGTCCAACTCTTCAGAATTTAGAGTTGGTGCCGAATATAGAATTAAACTTTTGAGTTTACGTGCTGGTTATAGAATGGAACAAAGTCCATATAAAGACAAAAAAATAATGGGAGATTTGTATGGTATATCTGGAGGTTTTGGTTATGATTTTGGCGGAACAAAACTTGATTTATCTTATGCTTATGCAAAAAGAAATTCGCAACAACAATTTTTTTCTCAAGGATTTACAAACTACTCTAACGTAAATGCAATTACAAATAACATTACTTTTACCCTTGGATTTGAATTGTAAAAAATATGATTAAATAAACTAAATCCGCTTTAATAGCGGATTTTTTTATATAAAATTTGTATATTGAAACATTAAAAAAAAATCGTAATTTTGCACTCCAATTAAAAGTTGATTATGAGAACGAAGTCTTTGAAAAAAAATAAAATTAATGTGATTACACTTGGTTGCTCTAAGAATGTATATGACAGC
Source organism: Bacteroidota bacterium (assembly GCA_031431275.1). Classification (GTDB taxonomy): domain Bacteria; phylum Bacteroidota; class Bacteroidia; order Flavobacteriales; family Flavobacteriaceae; genus Flavobacterium. The sequence goes on along the minus strand of JANPDC010000101.1, from coordinate 35,086 downwards.
GAAGTACTAATGGGCCAACTGCGAGCAAGCGGAAAAGATGTAACCCATGAAGCAAAAGCCGAAGATGAAGGAAACATCATTGTAATCAATACATGTGGTTTTATTGATAATGCAAAGGCAGAATCTGTCAATATGATTTTAGAATACGCAGATAAAAAAGAACGAGGTTTAGTTGATAAAGTCTTTGTAACCGGATGTTTATCAGAAAGATATAGACCCGACTTAGAAAAAGAAATTCCAAACGTAGATCAATATTTTGGCACCACAGAATTGCCAGCACTTTTAAAAGCACTGGGTGCTGATTACAAACACGAATTACTTGGAGAACGATTAACTACTACTCCAAAGAACTACGCATATTTAAAAATTTCAGAAGGATGTGATCGACCTTGCAGTTTTTGCGCAATTCCATTAATGAGAGGAAAAAACGTTTCTCAAACCATAGAAAAATTAGTCAAAGAAGCAGAAGGATTGGCTCGAGATGGAGTAAAAGAATTGATTTTAATTGCCCAAGATCTAACTTATTATGGTTTAGATCTATATAAAAAACGTAATCTAGGAGAACTTTTAGAAGCCTTAGTAAAAGTAGAAGGAATTGAATGGATTCGTCTCCATTATGCTTTCCCAACAGGTTTTCCAATGGATGTTTTAGAGATCATGAAACGTGAACCAAAAATTTGTAATTACATAGACATTCCTTTGCAACACATCTCAGATTCTATTCTAAAGTCCATGCGACGAGGAACAACACAAGCAAAAACCACAAAACTCTTGAAAGATTTTAGAGAAGCAGTTCCTGGAATGGCAATTCGAACCACATTAATTGTAGGCTATCCAGGAGAAACACAAGAAGATTTTGAAATTCTAAAAGAATTTGTTCAAGAAATGAAATTTGACAGAATGGGATGTTTTGCCTATTCTCACGAAGAAAATACTCATGCCTATTTGCTAGAGGACGATGTACCAGCAGATATAAAACAAGCACGTGCGAACGAAATTATGGAACTGCAATCACAAATTTCTTGGGACATGAATCAAGAAAAAGTTGGAAAAACCTATCGTTGTATCATTGATCGAAAAGAAGGTGGACATTTTGTGGGTCGAACAGAATTTGATAGTCCAGATGTTGATAACGAAGTTTTGATTGATGCAACAAAACATTACGTAAAAACAGGAGAATTTGTAATGATAAAAATCATTGAAGCAACAGAATTTGATTTATATGGAGAACCAATTTAATCAATAATTCATAACTAAAAGCAAAAAACCAATTTCTCACGAAATTGGTTTTTTGTTTTTAACCTTTATACTTTATATAAAAATACTCAAAACACTATAAATTATCCCAGCCAATAATGCCGAAACAGGAATCGTTAAAACCCAAGCCCAAAGTAAATTAATAGTCACACCCCAACGCACCGCCGAAACTCTTTTAGTTAAACCAACACCAATAATAGAACCCGTAATAGTATGCGTTGTAGAAACTGGAATTTTTAAATGTTCTGTAATATACAAAGTCAATGCTCCAGCAGTTTCTGCCGCAACACCTTCAAACGAAGTTACTTTGGTAATTTTAGAACCCATGGTTTTTACAATTTTCCAACCACCAGAAAGTGTTCCAGCAGCAATCGCAGTATAACACGCTAACGGAATCCAACCTGGCATGGCACCTTTGAAATCATCTTTAGGCAACATTACATTCAACCATTCAGGCATACTTTCTTGTGCCAAACCACTCGTGTGAATGTAAACCGCAACCGATGCCGCAATAATTCCCATAACCTTTTGAGAATCGTTTCCACCATGTCCCAAACTAAAGGCTGCAGAAGAAACCAACTGCATTTTTCGCAAGTAAAAATCAGATTTTGCATGACTCAAACTGCTAAAAACCAAACAAAAAATACAAACAGTATAAATAATTATACCCACCAAATACCATTTAATGTTGTGTGGCTCTACTAAAACTGCCCAAAAATGAGAAGTAATTTCATATTTATTATCAATTTTATCAAAAAAGTGCATTTGAGAATACACAAGCCAAGCCGTTAAAATCATTACCAAAACTGTAAAAACCTTAGGCAAAATTATCTTTTTAGAAGAAGCCAAAAGCCAAATCGAAATCATGTACGAAATAAACGCTCCAACAAGCGGTGCCAAAACAATAAATGCTAAAATAATCAATACGCCCGACGGCATTCCACCATCTTTTCCAGGTTTATACCACGAAACAATATTGTACCAATATTTAACCGCACCTTCGTTATCAACATAACTCGAAAAACCGCGAACAGCAATAGCATGAGCAATAGCCGCACCACCAAATCCACCAATTAAAGTATGTGATGAACTCGACGGAATTCCCAACCACCAAGTCAATAAATTCCATATAATCGCAGCAATAATTCCTGCTAAAATTACAACCAGTGTAATATCCATCGTGTTAGCAGTTTTTGCAACCGTATCGGCAACACCAAAACCAAAAACCCAATAGGCCAAAAAGTTAAAAAATGCCGCCCAAACAACCGCCTGAAATGGCGATAAAACTTTAGTCGCAACAATCGTCGCAATCGCATTGGCAGCATCATGAAAGCCATTGATATAATCAAAAATCAAGGCCAAAACAATAATAACTATAAGTAATGTAAACATAATTAATACGTTATTTTTATGAATTTTTCACAGCAATCGATTCCAAAACCGAAGCCACACCTTTACATTTATCAGTAGCCGATTCCAGTACCGATAAAACTTCCTTGTACTTGATTATGTTTTTCGCATCGTTCTCACCATCAAATAGTTCGTACACCGCTTTATCATAAACATTATCCGATTTATTCTCTAATTTATTAATTCTCGAACAAGCATCAGTAATATTTTTCATCTTCTTCAAATCACGCAATTCCCTCACTGCTTTGTCGATATTTTCGCAAGCCTCAAGATTAATTTCAGTCAATTTTCGAATCGATTTCGTAATTTTATCCACCTGATACAAACGCATTCTGCTCGCTGCACCGTGAATATTATCAGCAACATTATCAATCGAAGTAATCAACGCATGAATATCCTCACGGTCAAACGGAGTAATAAAATTCCTGCTCAACTCCAAGTTCGTTTGGCGCGTAATATCCTCGCCAATTTGCTCCAACTCGTCAATTTTATCAAAATAAGCCTTTCTTTCTTTCGCAGGCACATTCACCGCCTCGTGCAAAGTTGTTGCAATAGTAATCAAGTTGCTACTCGCTTGTTCAAACAAAGGAAAAAACTTCTTTTCTTTAGGAACCAAAAATTGAAAAATACTGTTTAATGACATTTTAATTTGTTTTAATATTTCGAGGCAAATGTAATAATGTAATGTTAAGACAATATTAAATCTAGTTAAAATTAAAAAATAGTTTTCAACCAAATTCAAGTCATTTTTAATAAGTTTTTTATTTTGGGCATGACCCCGAAGAAAAATCGGGGTCGTGCTGTTCGCTCCCACTTTTTTTAAAAAGGCAAGAAAAATGCCTTTTTAAAAAAGAGTTCCACTTCCATCACTCACGCGGAAAAAACAGTATCAAACCAAAGATTTTTTTCAATCCATAAAATCCCTATCATTAACATTTTATTTTTATCAACCAAAAATATCCAAAAACAAAAATCGATTTCGTAAATTCGCAAAAATATATTTTTCATCACAATGGATTTAAACTTCAACAAAAACGAAGACCACAATAAACTATTATTATCCGATTTAAAACAACGATTCGCCAAAGTAAAACTTGGTGGCGGACTAAAAAGAATCGAAAAATTGCACCTCGAAGGCAAAATGACTGCGCGAGAACGCATTGATTATTTGCTCGATGAAAAATCCAAATCAATAGAAATTGGCGCATTTGTTGGAGACGGAATGTATGCCGAACACGGCGGTTGCCCAAGTGGTGGCGTAGTTGTAAAAATCGGATACATTTCAGGAAAACAATGCATAGTAGTTGCAAATGATGCCACCGTGAAAGCCGGCGCATGGTTTCCCATAACAGGCAAAAAAAACCTCCGTGCACAAGAAATCGCAATGGAAAACCGCCTACCTATTATATATCTTGTAGATTCTGCAGGCGTTTATTTGCCAATGCAAGACGAAATTTTCCCCGATAAAGAACATTTTGGACGTATTTTTAGAAACAATGCCATCATGTCCAGCATGGGAATTACTCAAATTTCTGCGGTAATGGGAAGTTGCGTGGCTGGTGGCGCTTATTTGCCAATTATGAGCGACGAAGCCATGATTGTAGACAAAACAGGAAGTATTTTCCTTGCAGGAAGTTATTTAGTCAAAGCCGCAATAGGCGAAACAATCGACAATGAAACACTTGGCGGAGCAACAACACATTGCGAAATTTCAGGAGTAACAGATTACAAAGCCAAAGACGATAAAGACGCATTAAACAGAATAAAAAGTATTGTAAGCAAAATTGGTGATTTCGAAAAAGCAGGTTTCAACAGAATAAAATCCTCAAAACCAGCACTAAACGAACAAGATATTTACGGAATTCTTCCAAAATCTCGTGCAGAACAATATGATATGTATGAAATTATCAATCGTATGGTTGATAACTCAGAACTCGACGAATACAAACCCGATTATGGCAAAACCCTAATCACAGCCTACGCCAGAATTGATGGTTGGGCAGTTGGAATTGTTGCCAATCAGCGAAAAGTAGTCAAAAATGCCAAAGGCGAAATGCAATTTGGCGGAGCAATTTATTCCGATTCTGCCGATAAAGCCACTCGATTTATAGCCAATTGTAACCAAAAGAAAATTCCATTAGTTTTTGTACAAGATGTTACTGGTTTTATGGTAGGTTCAAAATCAGAACATGGCGGAATCATAAAAGATGGCGCCAAAATGGTAAATGCAGTTTCGAATTCAGTAGTTCCAAAATTCACAGTAATTGTAGGTAATTCATATGGTGCAGGAAATTATGCCATGTGCGGAAAAGCCTACGATCCAAGATTAATTTTCGCTTGGCCAAGTGCCGAACTAGCCGTTATGGGTGGCACACAAGCCGCAAAAGTATTAGCACAAATAGAAGCAAGTTCTTTAAAATCTAAAGGCGAAGTAGTTGATGAAACCAAAGAAAAGGAACTTTTTGACAAAATAAAAGCAAGATATGATGAACAAGTTTCACCATATTATGCCGCAGCACGAATTTGGACAGACGCTATTATTGACCCTTTAGAAACCAGAACTTGGATTTCAATTGGAATTGAAGCTGCAAACCAATCGCCAATAGAAAAGAAGTTTAATTTAGGGGTTATTCAGGTGTAACATCAATGTTTGTAATTGAGAGAATAAAATTTAATAATTCAGTGCTAAAATATCTTTAATTAAAAAATTATAATTTTATTTAAAACAAACAATTTTTATGAAAAATTTCTATATAATTTTCTTGATTATCATTTTATCAAGTTGTTCATCAATAAAAAATAATAACGCACATCTCAATGATTTAATTCCTGTAGAAAAATTAAAGTCTGATGTCGATTATACGTATTCAAAAATACAACAATTACATCCAAAACTTCATTGGTACATTTCGCAAAAAGATTTAGATTATAAATTCGATAGCATCAAAACAACAATCAACAAACCGATAACAAGTTTTGAGTTCTATAAAAAAATGAGTCCTATTGTTTCAAGTGTTCGACAAGGGCACATGATTATGTCACCTCCAACAAAACAATTTTCAAAATCTGAATTGGCAGCGTTCGTAAAAAAAGGAATCAGCCCGTTTGGTCAATTTGATTTTGAAATTTTTAACGATAAGATGTATGTTGTTAAAAACAAATCATATAATAAAAAAATTAAAATAGGAACAGAAGTTTTGGCCATCAACGGAAAAAAAATACCCGAATATCTGTCAGAATATAGAAAATGGTTCACCTCAGATGGGTTAAATGAGACTTTTAAAAAGAATAGATTAGCCCGAAGTTTTAATATGTTTTTTACTTTCGAAAATGGAATAAAAGACAGTTTGAAATATGAGTTTAAATTCAATGACTCGATAAAAACAGTTTCTATTTTGAGAAAAGTAGTCGACACAATTGGAAAAAATAAGAAAATAGCGAAAGTAAAACTTTCTGATTTTGATAAAGCCAAAAAAAAGTCAGAGGAATTAGTCAAAAAAGTTTATGGCTATGATTCCGCTTCAAAAGAATACAATAGAAAATTGACTTTTTTAGAAAAAGACAGTGCTATTGCAGTTATAAAAATTAAAAGTTTTTCAATCGGTGATTCTCATAAATGCTATGAAGAAATGTTTAGCAAAATTGCCTATTGGAAATCTAAAACCCTAATTTTAGACCTACGAAACAACCCTGGAGGAAGATTAGATGAAATTTCAAATCTGTATTCCTATTTGTCCGAAAAGCCATTTGTTTTCATGGACAAAGCCGAAGTTACCAAAAAGTCAAGTTTGCTTCATGCGGACTACTTTAAAGGTGGATCTATTTTTTCAAAAATGTTTCGTGGTTTACTCGCTCCTGTTTATTATCCTTACCAATATTTTAAAGTTCACAAAGATTCAAATGGTAACTATTTTTACAATACCGAAAACAAACTGCAACAAATTAAAAAAGATGCTTTTAAAGGTAAAATTTATGTTTTAATAAATGGTGGAAGTTTTTCTGCGTCAAGCATAATTTCCTCAAATTTAAAAGGTTCAAAACGAGCCTATTTTGTTGGTGAGGAAACAGGTGGAGCATACAATGGAACTATCGCAGGGCAAATGCCAACAATAAAAATTCCAGAATCAAATTTAAAATTAAAAATAGGTTTAACAGCATGTATTCCTTTTTACAAAACAGAAAAAGAAGGACGTGGAATTTTTCCAGACAAAGAAATTACTCCAACTCTTGAAGACAGAATAAAAGGAAATGATCCCGAAATGAATTGGATTTTAAGTGACATAGTATTCAGGGCAATTAAATAATTTTAGTGGGTTGAGATTTCAATCCACTTTTTTTAATTATTTTAATACCAATCGGTATTTTTTATATATTTGCTATAATGAAAACCAAATCAGACATAACTAAAGAATTTATTTTAAAAAAAACTGCCATAGTTTTTAATAAAAAAGGCTATGCAGCAACCAGTCTATCAGATTTAGAATTAGCAACAGGATTAACCAAAGGCGCTATTTATGGTAACTTCGAATCTAAAGAAGATTTGGCATCAAAAGCATTTCAATATAATGTGAATAAAATTTATGGTTTTTTGAAAGATTATATTATAAATGAAGAATCATCAATTAAAAAATTAATGTTGATTACAGATTTTTTTCAAAATAATTTCGATAACCTAATGAAAGCAGGTGGATGCCCTATATTAAATGCCTCAATTGACACCAAAAATGTAAATCCATTATTATTCAAATTGGGATGTTTAGAAGCAAAAAAAATGGAAAATCGAATCGAAAATATAATTCAATTGGGAATCAGTCAAAATGAAATCCACCAAGATTGTAATGCCTCAGAGTTTGCTCGTAACATGTACTCCATGATTGAAGGTTGTGTTTTTAACGCATTTACACACCAAGACAAGAAATATATTGATGATATGATGAATTTTTTAAAAGAATATATAATTTTAAAACTAAAAAAATAATTTTTTTATTAATAATATACCGATTGGTATAAAAAACAAACAACGATGAAAAAAATAATAAATTCAATAGCAAAAATCAGATTTCAGGATTGTGATCCTCTAAATCATTTAAACAACAGTAAATATATAGATTATTTCATCAATGCAAGAGAAGATCAAGTTCTTGAAAACTATGATATCGACATTTTCAAAATGATGAAAACAGAATTGAAAGGTTGGGTCGTGATGTCTAATCAAATTGCCTATTTAAGACCCGCTTTTACAATGGAAACCGTTTGTATAGAATCTCAAATAATAGCGTTTTCTGACAAAAGTTTAAAAGTAGAAATGAAAATGTATAACCTAGATAAAACAGAATTAAAATCTTTGTTTTGGGCAAATTTTATTCATTTTGACATAAAAACACAAAAACCAACAAATCATTCTGAATATTTAATGTCCATTTTTAAAGATGTTTTAATTCAAATTGAAGACCATCATTTTGAAGATAGAATAAATTCTATAAAAAGATTATCATGATACTTAAAGAATCATTTTCCACTACTTGCAACGATGAAGTCGTTTTAAAAGGTACTTTATTTATTCCAAAACAACCAAAAGCCATAATTCAATTTAATGGCGGAACAGCAATAAAAAAAGAATTTTATTTTTCTTTTATCACATTCCTAGCAGAAAATAACTATTTAGTTTGTTCATGGGATTATAGAGGAAGTGGTGATTCTGCTCCTAAAGATTTATCAAAATGTAATTTTTCTTATAGTGACTATGGAATTAAAGATATGCCTGCCATCAAATCTTTTTTAACCACAAAATACCCCGAATTACCCATTTTAGTTTTTGGGCACAGCACTGGTGGTCAACAAGTAGGTTTCATGCACAATTGCGAAGGATACAAAGGAATGGTATGTTTTGCAGTTTCCACAGGATATGCACCACAATTCAAATTAAATTACAGATTAATGTCGTTTTATTTTTTCTATATTTTTTCTCCGTTGAGTATTTTTTTTAAAGGATATGTTCTTGCAAAACCATTTGGATATATGGAAAATTTGCCTAAAAATGTTCTATTGGAATGGAGAGATTGGTGCAATAAAAAGAACTATTGTTTTGATCAGAAGTTTTATAGAAAAACTGTTCCAGAAGGTTATTTTAATGATATGCCATTTCCAATCCATAATTTTTGGACCAATGATGATAAAATCTCAAACAAGAAAAATACAAATGATTACTGGAAAAACATAAAAAGTGGCTACGGAATTAGTTTTCAAGAATTAATTCCAGAGGTATTTGAAGAAAAAGAAATTAATCATTTTGGCTTTTTCAAAAAGAAAATGGAAACCAAACTTTGGCCATTGGCATTGCAAAAATTAGATGAATTTTTAAAGCAATAATTTAGTACATTTAGCATTTAATTTTTTATCTTAGAAATGAACAGAATTATTTTTTTTATACTGGTTTGTGGAAGTGCTTTTGCTCAAAAAGCAACTCGCAAAGATTCACTTCAAGGCGGATTACGTTTTGAAAGAACTTGTTTTGATGTACTTCGTTATGATTTGAACCTAAAAGTTGATATAAATAAAAAGTTTATACAAGGTTCGAATGAAATTAAATTCAAAATCGTTGAAAATACCTCTAAAATTCAATTAGATTTATTCGAAAACATGAACGTTGATAGTATTATTTTCAATAAAAAGAAATTAATTTACAAAAGAGAATTTGGAGCAGTTTTTATAAATTTTCCTGAAACCCAAATCAAAAATTCGGAGCAAAAACTTCAATTTTACTATTCAGGAAATCCAAAAATTGCCAAAAATGCACCTTGGGATGGCGGTTTTGTTTTTAAAAAAGACAGCAACAAAAAAGATTTTATTGGAGTTGCTTGTCAAGGTGATGGAGCCAGTTTGTGGTTTCCTTGCAAAGATTCACAAACTGATGAGCCAAATTTTGGCGCAACTATAAAGGTTTCTGTTCCAAATGGCTTGATGAATGTTTCTAACGGACGATTTTTAGGGTCAGAAGATTTAAAAAATGGATTTACACGTTGGGATTGGGAAGTTAAAAATCCAATAAATTCGTATGATATTACAATAAACATAGGTGATTACGTTCATTTTGGAGAAAAATACAAAGGTTTAGATTTAGATTATTATGTGTTGCGTGAAAACGAAGCCAAAGCCAAAATTCAATTTGAGCAAGTAAAACCCATGATGGATTGTTTTCAAAGTAAATTTGGAGCCTATCCTTTTCCTGAAGATGGCTACAAATTAGTTGAAACTCATTATTTAGGTATGGAGCATCAAAGTGCTGTAGCATACGGTAATAAGTATACTAATGGGTATTTGAATGATGATCTTTCAGGAACTGGAGTCGGAATGCTTTTTGACTTTATCATCATTCATGAAAGTGGTCACGAATGGTTTGGAAATAGTATCACAAGCAAAGATGTTGCTGATATGTGGATTCACGAAGGTTTCACCTGTTACACAGAATCTGTGTTTTTAGAGTGTCAATTTGGATACAAAAAATCTCAAAAATACATCAATGGCTTGAAGCAAAATATTAGAAATGACCGTCCAATAATTGGTCAATATGGTGTCAAAAATGAAGGTTCTGGCGACATGTATTACAAAGGTGCTTTGATGCTAAACACCATTCGAAATATCATTAACAATGATACAAAATGGTGGTCAATTCTTTTAAAATATTCCAACACGTTTAAACATAAAATTATAGATACAGAAACTGTCATAAATTTTTTTAATAAAGAAAGTGGATTAAACTTGACTCCTGTTTTTGATCAATATTTGAGATATAAAGACATTCCCGTTTTAGAAATGCGTATCATCAAATCAAAATTAGAATACAGGTGGAAAGCTGATGTTAAAGATTTTGATATGCCCGTAGAAATTAGATTTAAGAATAAAATAGTTAGAATAAATCCAACAAAAAATTGGTTTAGATCAGAATTAAATATTGTAAATCCACCTAAAGATCTAGCATTTCCAAAAAATAATTTTTTATATAATTCTAATTTAGATTGGCGTTAGTATATGAAAAAACCCAACAGGTTTTTAAAACCTGTTGGGTCTAAATTTTTAATTCATATTCTAAACTAAGCTCTCTTTTCGCATTATTTTTCCATTATCAGTTTCCTTGAATTTTGAAATGAATACAATTTCTTTTGGTTTTTCGTATTTATCGAGTAATTCAAAAATAGATTCATCAAAAGATTGTTTTTCTCCTTCAATAACTAAAATTAATTTTTCTCCTAAAATTTCATCGAGAATTCCAGTTACAAAAAATCTATTTTGAATGGAATGCGATAATTTTCGCTCAATTTGTTCTGGAATGAGCTTTATTCCTCCGCTATTAATCACATTATCGAATCTTCCCAGAAAAATAAATTCATTTTCACTTACTAATTCCACAATATCATTAGTAACAATAATTTCATCAGAAATTTTTGGGGCATGAATCACTAAACAATTTCTATCATCATAAGAAATAGTTACATTTGGCAAAACCGAAAACGCCTTCGCTCCTACTCGCTTGGCTGCAATATGCGTTATGGTTTCCGTCATCCCATAGGTTTCATAAACTTCAGTTGGAAGTTTAGATAATTCTTTTTCTAGTGAATCACTCATTTTAACGCCACCAACAATCATTTTTTTAACGTTGTTTTTTAGTTCAATCAAAGAATTTTGTGCCTGCAAAGGAACCATAGCAACAAAATCATATTTTGTAGTATTGTTTTTCATTGGATGCGAACTTGGAGCCACAAAGTCTATATCTAAGCCAATAATAAATGCACGAACAAACATCATTTTTCCTGCGATATATTGAACTGGCAAACAATGTAATGCCTTGTTTCCTGGTGAAAGTTCGAAATAATCGCCAGTTGCCAGTGCTGAATGAACCATGGCTTGTTTATCGATTCGAATAATCTTTGGTTTTCCAGTTGTTCCAGATGTTTTTAGATTCATAAAATCATGATCATCAAACCAGTCTAGAAAAAATTCTCCAACATGTTTTTCAAAATCTTCTCCTTCTTTAATAAAACTATAAGCAACCCGAAGCATGTCTTCGCGGTTAAAACCAAAACCATTCATCTTGAACTGGTTATGTACATTTTGATACGTTATTCTACTCATTAATCCCTATGTTTTCTATAGTTTCTAAATTATTTTGATAAATGTTTCCAGTCAATTTTTGTTTCCAATCTGTCCATTTATAAATTTTACTAAAAATAAATAATAAAATTGGATAAATTACAAAAACAGGAATAAAAGTTTCCATTCCTGCTTCGGGTTTTGCAATATCACGAAGAATAGAATTAGTCTGGAATACGGACCAATCTGATGTTACTAACAAAGCTCCAACTAAATTATTTGCAGCGTGAAACCCCAGCGAAAGTTCCATTCCATCATCCATAAGTGTTAAAATGCCAAGCATAAAACCTGTTCCTATATAATAAACCATGATAATATATCCCAATTCTTTTACCTCGGGATTTGCAATATGCATTCCTCCAAAAATAACCGAAGTCAAAACTAAAGGCAACCATTTATTTTTGAATAAATTTCCAAATCCTTGCATCAAATAACCTCTAAAAATGTATTCTTCACAACTCGTTTGAATTGGAATCATTATAATTCCTATTACTGCTAAAATAGCAAATGGAATAGGTTTAAAATTTAAAACAAAATTTTCAGGACTAAAATAATATGTCAAACAAGTTGTAAAAACGGTGAAAACTCCCCAAATTCCAAAGGAAGTAAAAACGCGACTCCAATCTATTTTTTTTCTGGAAGTAGTAACCGAAAGTATGGTTTGATTATGTATTTTTTTTATCACAAAAAACAAGGACAACAACCCTATTAGAAAAGAAATCATGATTAGAAAAAGTGTCAGATTAGAATCTAATGTTTTCATAAAATCATCCTCGGTGGGCATTCCTTTTCCATCTTTCATTTTTTTAATAAATACTCCGATAACAAGAGGCAAAGCACCCAATTGTGAAACTATAATTACAATTAAAGATCCAATTAAATATTTCCAAAATTGATTTTCTTTATTTATTCCTTGTTCTATAAACATGATTGTGATTTTTATTATTTTAAATAAGTATCAAAAAACGGTTTTTGTTACATTTTCAAATATAAACAATAAATTGAATTTTATTTATAATTAATCTAAAATCGAATTAACAAAGATTTAATATATGTTGCTAAACCATGAAGTAAATTTGCAAACCAAAGCCAAAAAAATGAAAAACATAAAAATTATTGTGTTAACTCTGATTTTATTGAATACCCTTTTTAGTTTCTCACAAGAACGTGAAATAAAAAAAATAAACATCTCAGGTAAAATAATATCAAAAACTTCGAATCAAAACCTCGAATTTGCAACAATTTCATTCGTAAACATAAAAAACCCTAAAGTTATTTTTGGAGGAATCACTAACGATAAAGGAGAATTTACTGTAGAAATAAATGCTGGAATCTATGATTTGAAAGCAGAATTCGATTCGTTCAAACCTTTAGAAATCAAGCAACAAAAACTTTTTCAAGACACAAATCTTGGAAGTTTACAACTTCAAGAAAATAAAACTCAATTACAAGAAGTTACCGTTCAAGCCAAGCAATCCACAGTAGAAATTAAACTAGATAAAAAAGTATACAATGTTGGACAAGACATGACGGTAAAAGGCGGAAATGCCAGCGATGTCTTGAATAATGTTCCTTCAGTTTCAGTCGATGGAGACGGTAATGTGAGTCTTCGTGGTAACGACAATGTGAGGATTTTAATTGACGGAAAACCATCAAACGCGATTAATGTTGCTACAGCTTTACAGGCAATTCCTGCTGATGCGTTAGATAAAATTGAAGTTATAACCAATCCGTCATCACGATATGATGCGGAAGGAAGTGCTGGAATCTTAAATATTGTTTTAAAAAAAGGAAAAAATAATGGTATCAATGGCTCCTTTACGGCAATTATTGGAAATCCTCAAAATTATGGTATAAACGGAAATATCAATTACAAAACAAAAGAACTAAATACTTTTGCTACCATTGGTTACACTGACGCAAAGTTCCAAGGAACAACACTAATCAACACTGATTATTTAAACACAAACGGAACAATCAAAAACACTATAAACGAAACCAGTTTAAGGCAACGTGAACGGAAAGGTTACAATTATAACTTTGGATTTGATTGGAATTTAACAAAAGATTTTACACTTTCAAATTCGTTTACATACAGACGAAACTTTGGTTTGAGCCCAGAAAATGTCTTGCTGTTCAATTTCTTGCCCAATGATTCTTTCGTTAGAAATCGAATTTCAGAACAATATTCTCAAGAAAATGATTTGGATTATTCTACAAGTTTTGTTCAGAAATTTAAAAAAGAAGGTCATAAACTTTCAGGTAATGCCTCCTTTTCTCAAGGAAATGATAATAGTACTTCTACAATTACAGATTTTGTGATCGGACAAAGTAACAACTCAACTATTACATCAACTAAAAATTTTCAAAGTCAAGGCAGAAACCTTTTCCAAGTTGATTATGTTTTGCCACTTGGAAAAGAAAGCCAGTTCGAAACTGGCTTTAGGTCAGACAATAGCAAACTTTTGACAGATTATAATGTCTTGAATTTCGTTTCTGGAAATTTTGTTTCAAATCCAAATTTCACAAATAGATTAGATTATAAAGAGCGAATTAATGCCGTTTATACACAATTTGGTTCAAAAATAAATAAATTGTCTTATTTATTTGGATTGCGTTTCGAAAATTCAAATATTGACATCAATCTTTTAACAACAAACGAGTTCAATAACAAAAACTATAACAACTTGTTTCCAAGTGCGTTTTTGACGTATTCGCTAACTGATATTACAAACATTTCTTTGAATTACAGTCGCAGAATAACACGACCAAGAAACCGATTTATTAATCCATTTTCAGGGTTTTCAAGTAATGTAAATATTTTTCAAGGAAACCCAGATATCAATCCTGCTTTTGCCGATGCCGTTGACTTTGGATTACTAACTAAAATCAAAAAAATTACACTCACAACTTCATTATATTTCAACCATACAGAAAATGTATTTCAATTTGTTCGAAGACCAAATGGCGAATCGGTTACAACGGTTGTAAACGGACAAACTATTATAACACCAATTACTTTGTCAACACCAATAAATTTGTCTTTTGAAGATCGACTTGGTTTTGAATTTACGCTTAATTTTTCGCCATTCAAATGGTGGAAATTGAATAGCAACTTCAATTTTTTTCAAAGTAAGTTAGTTGGAAATAACTCCTATAGACTAGTTGGCTCAAACCAAACTGTGGTTGAAAACCTAGATCGAAATTCTTCGGGTTGGTTCACACGTATCAACTCACGATTCATATTGCCATACAAAATCGATGTTCAAGCAAACGCTAATTATACAGCACCGCAAAACACATCACAAGGTCAGAGTTTAGGAGTTTTATTCATGAATCTTGCCATTAGTAAGGATGTTTTAAAAGACAAAGGAACTTTTTCTTTTAATGTAAATGACCTTTTTAATTCTCAGAAAATGATTCGTCAAGCGAATTTAGCGACATTAAATTCCTATGTAGAAATGCAACGTCGAGAACGTCAAATCAACCTTTCATTTACTTACAGATTTAATAAAAAGAAAGTAGAACGCGAGAGAACAAGATCCGAAAACGATGGTGGCGGAGAATTCTAATAACCAAAAAAGGAACTCGATTGAGTTCCTTTTTATATTTTATTGTAAAAGTTTATAAATTTTCAGCGTCTTTCTTCGCTTTAATTTCTTTTAATAATTCTCGAA
The DNA here is from genome assembly GCA_031431275.1 of Bacteroidota bacterium. GTDB lineage: Bacteria > Bacteroidota > Bacteroidia > Flavobacteriales > Flavobacteriaceae > Flavobacterium. Next base: position 19,595 of record JANPDC010000101.1, on the reverse strand, counting down.
CAGCACCAAATAGCCAATATTGAACGAAACCTACCAGAAAAAACATCAACCAAAAACCAATGGTTAGAATGGTTAAGAAAAGTATAAAACCTAAATATTGAGTAAAATCAAACATGTTTTCTTGTGATTAAATAATTTGTAACAAAAGTAGAACATAAAACTAAACTATACAATTAAAATTTAAAATTTATTTAAAAAACCAACAATTAAGTTTATATTGCACTCTTTTTGATTTATCTAATAAAAATGAAAAAAATTAAAATAGTTTTATCAATAATACTTATCATAGTATATTCAAATTTATTTTCCCAAGTGGGAATTGGTACAGTAACTCCTAATGCAGCATTAGAAATTTCTTCAATAAACGATGGTATCTTAATTCCAAGAATTGCACTTACTGCCACAAATGTAGCGACTATTGTAACGCCAACCGAATCAGAAATTGTTTACAATACAGCAACTTCTGCTGTTGGTGCAAATCAAGTAACCCCAGGTTTTTATTACTGGAATGGAACAAACTGGAATAGACTTGGTGGTAATACTGCAAGTATAATAAACAATGGTAATTTTGAAAAATTTGATCAGTTTAATCAAAGACCAACAGGATTAACTGCCACAGATGCTGGAAAAAAATACCTTTATACCCAAACTGGTAATTTTCATTTGTGGACCGGGACATCATGGCAAGTACTCTTTAGAGACTATGTAAACGTTCGTGATTATGGTGCAGTTGGAGATGGTATTGCTGATGACACTGCTGCTATACAAGCAGCCATGTTAAAAGGCGGGAATATGTTCAACCAATCAGGCTATCCGCCTGCGGGAGCAGATTATGACTCACCAACAGTATTATTTGGTCGTGGAGCTTTTAGAATAACAAATACAATTGACATTTATTTAGGAATGACCGTATCTGGTGTAAAAGAAATTGCCAATACAGTTAGTGCATGTAGAATAATTATGGATACAAATGGAGGAACAACTAACAGAGATATTCCTATTTTTAGACTTACTACAAACTACAATGGAGCTTTTAGAGCACCCAATGTAACTGTAACCATTTCTGATTTAGAGTTTTGGATTGTTAATCCAGGAGCAACCGTTTTACTTAGAACAGGAACTGGATGGCAATATAATGCAGCAGATGACAGTCTTGGTTTTTATAAGGGCTGTGCAATTTACAGTAACGAAAATTTAATTGATACAAGAATCAATCGATGTAATTTTTACAGCATGCCAAATGCCGCTATTTTCTTTGAAAGTACAGATCCTGGTAAGAAATTTTGCAATGTATTTATTACTGATTGTGAGTTTGACACTCCTGTTACTGATATTAGAGTTAAAAATGTAGATTTAAACCTTTTCGTAATCGGAACTGAATTTTATGACGGTGCTTATTCTTTTTATGCTGAAAATTGTACTGGTAATGTATCTTTCTCTAATAATTTTTTCATTACAAATCCAAACCTGAAAGTAACTAGAAATTCAGCTTTGACTAGTTTCAATTTTGTTGCTAATACTGTTGATACAACAACAAAAAATGAAACAATTGCACTTTTTTCACCAGTAGAAGCAATAAATATCTCCTCGAATTCATTTACAGGTAAAAGCACAATAAATAGTAAAAGTTGTATCAATATTTTAGATTGTAAAGGCGGTGTAATCTCTGGCAACAATTTTATCAATTGTAACAGAAATGCAAGTGCAATAGCCAATTCCGACTCATTTGATTCCGAAGCAGTAATCAAACTCACACGCTGTCAAAATGTTAATATAAGTGGAAATACCATAATGAATCCTGCAGATATAACAGGAAATGGCTATGGATATGGTATTTTATGTCTCAATAGCAACGACCCTTCACTCTTGCCAAACTTAATCTCAAATAATATTGTTTCTAAATTTTTTATTAGTAATCAACCTGTATTTAGAACTCAAGGCAGACAAATAAATGTATCTGGATCAGATATAAAACAAGGAAACGTAGAATAATTTTTTTTAAAATATTTTTTTAAAACTTCTTAAAATCATAAATTTGAAAAAAATTAATTTTAAATCAAATGAAAAAACTAATTATCATTTTTGTGTTTATTTTTTTAAAAGTAAATGCCCAAAACGAAATTTGTTGGCAAGGAAAACTAAATAATAAAACTCCAGTTTTTATTCACTATTCAAATCATGGAGAAATTGTCATAGGAGAAATTGTTTATTTAAACACAAAAAAGAAAACTCCAATTCAGATAATTGGAATCATTAATGAGCAAAAAAACATTCGGTTGCTTGAATTCGAAAAAGATGGAAACATTTCAGGTATTATCAACGCATCTGTAACTGAAAATGACTTAAATGGCGATTGGTTTTCACCTAAAAGTAAAAAATCTTTAGCATTCAAAGCCATAAAAAAAGATACTATTATTAAATCTAAAAATTACATGCCAACAAAAGATAAAATTTTTGGATCTTATTATTATCAATACAGCAATGAAGGAAGTCAAGGAAATTTTGATTTAAAAAACAAAAAAACTAACAATTATTCATTTTCTTTTCAAAATTTCACCAGCGATCCTGGAAGAAATATGGCAGATTTAGATGGTGTTTTAAAAAAAGAAACTGAAAATATATTTACTTATAGCCAAAAAGAGGAATTTACAAAATGTGATATAAAACTATTTTTCTACAAAGATTTTTTGTACGTTAAATATACGAATGGCGAATGTGAAGGTTTTGGTCACAATGCAACAATTGATGGATTTTATAGAAAAACTAAATAAAACAATAATAAACAATGGAATATAGAATAGAAAAAGATACCATGGGAGAAGTTCAAGTCCCAGCAAACAAATATTGGGGTGCACAAACAGAGCGCTCAAGAAATAATTTTAAGATCGGTCCATCGGCATCAATGCCAAAAGAAATTATTGAAGGTTTTGCCTATCTCAAAAAAGCAGCCGCTTTTGCAAACTGCGATCTTGGCGTACTTCCAACAGAAAAACGTGATGCCATTGCTGCCGTTTGCGATGAAATTCTTGCAGGAAAACTAGACGATGAGTTTCCATTGGTGATTTGGCAAACTGGCTCTGGAACCCAAAGTAACATGAACGTAAACGAAGTTGTAGCCAACCGAGCACAAGTTCTTGCAGGACACAAAATTGGTGAAGGCGAACAATTCATCAAAGCCAATGACGATGTTAACAAATCCCAATCATCAAACGACACCTATCCAACAGGAATGCACATTGCAGCCTACAAAGCCGTTGTTGAAATCACTATTCCAGGTGTAGAAAAACTACGAGATACGTTACATGCGAAAGCAATTGAGTTCAATAAAGTAGTCAAAATTGGTCGCACACATTTAATGGATGCTACTCCATTGACATTGGGACAAGAAATATCAGGCTATGTAGCACAATTGAACTATGGAATCAAAGCCGTGAAAAACACACTTTCACATCTCTCAGAAGTTGCACTTGGTGGAACTGCTGTTGGAACTGGACTCAACACTCCTGCTGGTTATGATGTAAAAGTAGCCGAATATATTGCAAAATTCACAGGACATCCTTTTGTAACAGCACCCAATAAATTTGAAGCATTGGCAGCCCACGATGCAGTTGTTGAAACCCATGGTGCATTGAAACAATTGGCAGTTTCGTTAAATAAAATTGCAAACGATGTTCGAATGTTGGCCTCGGGTCCACGATCAGGAATTGGCGAAATCATCATTCCAGAAAATGAGCCAGGATCGTCCATCATGCCCGGAAAAGTAAACCCAACGCAATGCGAAGCATTGACTATGGTTTGCGCACAAGTAATGGGTAACGATGTTGCCATCACAGTTGGTGGCATGCAAGGTCATTATGAATTGAATGTTTTCAAGCCACTTATGGCAGCCAATTTCCTTCAATCTGCAAGACTGCTAGGCGATGCTTGCATGTCATTTGACGAACATTGTGCGCAAGGTATTGAACCAAACTACAAACGAATCGAGGAACTAGTTAACAATTCTTTGATGTTAGTTACAGCATTGAATACAAAAATTGGCTATTACAAAGCCGCTGAAATTGCTCAAACTGCTCACAAGAACGGAACAACTCTCAAAGAAGAATCGGTTCGTTTGGGCTATGTTACTGCAGAAGATTTTGATGCTTGGGTAAAACCAGAGGAAATGGTTGGAAGTCTGAAATAAATGGATAAAATTGATTTAAACAATTGTAAAAAGTTTATATTTTTTAATTTTTGAAAAAAGGCACTAAATATTTTTTAATGAAATTTTTAATTGGCTAAAACAATTATAAAAAAACAAAATAATGGATAATTTAGAGTTTGATTTAGTAAAAGTTAATGAATTATTGGAGCAAGGCAGAAAACTAGAGGCAGTCAAAATAATTTCTGAAAACAAAAAAATAGATCTCAAAACTGCAAAAGATATTGTTGACAAAATAGCAGCAAGCAAATCAGAAAATTTGATTAATCTAAATTTTTCAGAAACAAAAAAGGGCAATTTAGAATTTGATTTAGAAAAAGTTAATGAATTGTTGAAGCAAGGTAGAAAACTAGAGGCAGTCAAAATAATTTCTGAAAACAAAAAAATAGATCTCAAAACTGCAAAAGATATTGTTGACAAAATAGCAGCAAGCAAATCAGAAGATTTGGTTAATCTAAATTTTTCAGAGACAAAAAAGGGCAATTTAGAATTTGTTTTAGTAAAAGTTACAGAATTAGTTAAGCAAGGTAGTAAACTAGAGGCAGTCAAAATAATTCGTGAAAACACAACTATAGATCTCAAAACTGCAAAAGATATTGTTGACAAAATAGCAGCAAGCAAATCAGAAGATTTGATTAATCTAAATTTTTCAGAAACAAAAAACGAAAGTTGTAAAATTTCAAAATTTGGTGATAAAATTGATGTAAAATACACTGACTTAAATGGAGTTGAAAGAATTGTAACACCTTTAGATACTTCATGGAGTAAAGTTAAAGAGTTAATGAAAAATGATTTAATTCTGGAAGAATATGAAAACTCATTTTATAATCAAAACAAAACTAGTTCAAGAAAACCTAATTTTATTGAATATGAAAAAGAAAAACCTTGGAAATTATATTTAGTAGTAGCAATTTTATTATTTGGAATTTATTATTTGTACTATATGTCTAAACATTAAAAACACATATATATTTTATTTAAATAAAAATCAAAACCTGTGAAGAAATTTACAGGTTTTTTTGTAAATTCGAATACATTTTAAATAGTACCACAACTTGAAATCATTTTTGCTTTATTTTATTGCCTTTGTTTGGATTGCTAACGGACTATTTTGTAAAATTCTAAACTTTGTTCCACGCCATCGAGAAATTGTTGCTAAAATTTTGGGTAACGAACATTCTTTTTTATTTATAAAAATTATTGGTAGTCTCGAAATTTTGATGGCAATTTGGATTTTAAGTAAATTCAAATCTCGATTTTGCACCATTTTTCAAATGCTTATTGTTGCGACCATGAATATTATGGAATTTGTTTTGGCACCAGAATTACTACTTTTCGGAAAAATCAATATTCTAATTGCAACGGTATTTATTGGTGTTTTATACTACAATGAATTCATTTTAACCAAAAAACTAAAAATTTAAGTGCTTTCATTTTTAAAAAATCATCCCTTTGCTATTGAAACTCATTTTGAAAGTTCTATCGTTCTGACATATGCAGTTGAGAAAGAAGAATTACAAAATTTAATTCCAGAATGTCTAGAACTTGATTTATTTGAAGAGAAATGGGCATTTATTGCTTTAGCCATTGTGAAAACCGAGAATTTACGCCCAAAAGGTTTCCCTGAATTTCTTGGAAATAACTTTACACTAACTGGATATCGTATATTTGTGAGATACAAAACTAGTTATGGCAAAAAATTGCGTGGTTTATTTATTCTTAAATCTGAAACCGATAAAGCAAAAATGGCACTCTTAGGAAATATATTTACACATTACAACTATACATCAACTGATATTAAATATTTAAAATCGAACTCTAAAATTGAGATAAAATCACTAAAATCTGGACTAAGTATTGAAATCGACTCCGAAAAAATAGCACCCAAACTCCCTGAAAATTCTCCTTTCAATGATTGGAAAGAAGCGCGACGATTTGCTGGGCCTTTACCATTTACTTTTACCTATAATAAAGATAAAAAAGAAGTATTAATAATAGAAGGAGTTAGAGAAAATTGGATTCCAAAACCAATTGAAATTAAAACTCATGAATCAAAATTTATTGATAGTTTCAATTTCAAATCGATTGTTTTGGCAAATGCTTTTATTATCTCAAACATACCATATCAATGGAAAAAAGGCAAAATTGATCTATGGACACCATAAATAGAAAACCTTTTCAGGGCGTTTTAAATGTTGTTAAATTTAATTGGCATTTCTATTTCTTGTCCTTTTCTTTTATTCTAGTTTTACTTGCCTCTACTCCACTACTAAGTCAAAATTATATATTTTTTTGCTATCTAATTTCGAGTATAATTTTAATTCCAACATTAATTTCTTTGTTTATAACATATTATATTTATGACTATTCAAAAATCTATTTTTTAAAATATTTGAATTATTTAAACATAAAATCATCTGATAAATTAGTCAATATCAATGCTGGTTTCGATGAATTTAGTTTTGTAATATCTGAAAAATTTACAACTCAAAATCTTCAAGTTTTTGATTTTTATAATCCAAAAAAACATACTGAAATTTCAATTGAAAGAGCGAGAAAAGTTTCAAAAATTTATCCAAATACCAAACTAATTGAAACCTCAAAAATTCCATTAAATGAAAATTCAATAGACTATGCATTTTTATTATTTTCGGCTCACGAAATTAGAAATCTAAATGAACGTGTTATTTTTTTTCAAGAAATAGAAAAATCATTAAACCAAAACGGAAAAATTATTATTTTAGAACATTTAAGAGATTTTCCGAATTTTATAGCATATACTGTTGGTTTCTTTCATTTTTTGACAAAAAGAGAGTGGCATAAAACATTTAATTCAGCAAATCTTTTAGTTCAATCCGAAACTAAAATAACCCCTTTTCTATCACTATTTATTTTACAAAAAAATGGAAATACACCTTAAGTTTATTGGAGTTCTTTTAATTTTATTGTCCATAGTTCACATTGGTTTTCCTAAATATTTTAATTGGAAAACCGAATTTCAAAACGTGAGTTTAATCAACAAGCAAATGATGTATGTACATACTTTTTTTGTGGCTTTTTTTGTTTTACTGATGGGTGTTTTTGTATTGTTTTTTGCAGAAGAAATTATTTTTTCGAAACTTGGAAAAATAATTTCATTAGGATTTTCTATTTTTTGGTTCACAAGATTACTCTTTCAATTTTTTGTTTATTCACCAAAACTATGGAAAGGGAAAAAATTCGAAACTTTTATGCACATTTTATTTTCAATACTTTGGAGTTATTTGAGTTTGATATTTTTTATTGTTTATTGGAATTAAAATACTAAAGCAATTCAATAACTTAAACTTATAGTTTTTATATTTGCATCATAAATAACTATCAAATGACAATTACGCAACTCAAATATGTTCTTGCTGTTGCAGAACACAAAAACTTTACACTTGCTGCAGAAAAATGCTTTGTTACGCAACCCACTTTGAGCATGCAAATACAAAAAATCGAAGATGAACTTTCGATTTTGATTTTTGACAGAAGCAAAAAACCAATTCAATTGACTGATATTGGTCAAAAAATTGTTAATCAAGCCAAAAATATCGTTAACGAAGCAGATCGAATTCAAGATATTGTAGAACAACAAAAAGGATTTATTGGTGGTGAGTTTCGTTTGGGAATAATTCCAACAATTATGCCCACACTTTTACCCATGTTTTTGAATAATTTCATTAAAAAATATCCAAAAGTAAAACTGATTATTGAGGAATTGAATACTGATGAAATCATTATCAAACTAAACAACGGAACACTCGATGCTGCCATTGCTTCCACTCCATTAAACGAAGAAAAAATCAAAGAAATTGTTTTGTATTTTGAACCTTTTGTGGCTTACATTCCTGAAAACAATCAAAATTTTGAGAAAAAAGAAATCGAAATCAAAGATTTGAATTTAGATGAAATTTTACTACTCCAAGACGGACATTGCTTTAGAGATAGTATTTTGAACCTATGTAAAACATCGTCTAGCGAAGGAAATTCTTTTAAAATTGAAAGTGGTAGTTTTGAAACTTTGATAAAATTAGCCGATGAAGGATTAGGAATGACGCTTCTTCCCTATTTGCATACCTTAGATCTAAACGAAAAAAATAGATCGAAGCTCAAACATTTCGTAGAACCAAAACCTGCAAGAGAAGTGAGCTTAATTTATCCGAAAAGTGAACTCAAAATTCAGATTATTGATGCTTTGAGGAGTTCGATTTCTGGAGTTGTAAAAGGCGCCATTGTTTTTCAAAATGTTCAAATTGTGAGCCCAATTGCTAAAAAATAATTCAAACACGAATTTGACAAATTTTCACAAATGTTTTAGAGAACAATGAAATAAAAAAAGGAACCATTTAAGTTCCTTTTAGTTTTATCTGTTTATCTGAATTAAACATTGCTTGAGTTCTGGTTTTTCAATTACAAAACTCAAAAGCCAATCTGTTAATTTTTCAATTTCATAGGGCAAAAGTACTTTCAATGCTTTTTCGAGTTCTTTATAAAAAAGAATAGAATCAAAACTTACTTTCTCCAAAATGGATTTAGAAAAATCGTACATTAGTTTAGACATTTGTTAATATTTAAAAGTTTATGTTGGTATTATTTAGTAAATTTAATAAAAAAATTGATTCAAATACATAATTAACTAAAAAATAACTTTTTTAACCTTTAGACTTTTCTTGACCTGAACATTTCTCGTTTGCCAGGTGCTCCGGGTAATTTTTCAACTGTAAAACCCACTTCAATCATACTACGTTTTATCACGCCACGTGCAGCGTATGTTACTAAAACACCATTTTTTCTCAAAGCATTATACATTTTTTTAAAAATTTCTGTACTCCATAATTCAGGTTGAACTCTGTATCCAAAAGCATCAAAATAGATTAAATCAAAAGAATCTTCATCAATTATGTCATTAAATAGTTGTTTTCTTTTGTTTAATGTAAAGTTAGTATCAATTTCTTGCTTTTTTTCCCAACTTGCTTGGTGCATTTTCTCAAAAATACGTCTTTTTTCTTCTGCTTGTAATTCAGAAACATAATTCATTTGCAAAACTTCTTCGGCTGGGACAGGATAAGCCTCTACTCCAACATAATCAATTTGTTGATTTACTTTTTGGGATTCTAAATAAGTAATAAATGCATTTAGACCAGTTCCAAAACCAATCTCTAAAATCGAAACTTTCTGATTTTCGAAAAGTGACAACCCATTTTTTATAAAAACATGATAAGCTTCTTGAATTGCACCATGTTTTGAATGATAGCATTCATCCCAATCTGGTAAATGAATGGTTGTGGAACCATCGAGAGTTTGTATAATTTCTCTTTTCAAACTATCTTTTTTTAATTAAAACACCATCGGCAGTAAAAGACATTGTCTTTTTTGGAGTTGTAATAGCATCTATTTCTGCTTTTGATTTTCCAGCATCACTTGCATAATGTTTTTGATCTTCAACAGATTCCATGCTAACAAATGCTTTTCCGTTTACGATTACTTCATCATCTTTAGAATCTTTTGGCATAAAAAATGCATAATTTTTAAATTTTACAAAAGTTTCTTTTTTATCAGCCAAATCAACTTTCATCCAACAACCTTTATTTTGACAAACGGCATTTATTTTTGATTTGAATTTTACGTTTAGTGTATCACCAACTTTTAAATTCTCATATTTTTTTGTCATTTCTTCTTTAGAATCCGCTTTTTCCTCTGAAATTTTTGCTCCATACGAACTAAAATTTCCAACCGTTTCTACTGGTTTTGTTTTTTGTCCATTACATCCAATACTCAATACTACACATCCAATTAAAAAGGCTATTTTTTTCATTTTTATTATTTTAAAATTTGTTAAATACAAATGTAAAAGGTTTACTTAAACTTCAAAAGATAATTTTAAATATTTTAATATTTTTTATGAATTTGATAATTAATTGTGTTTAAAATAGCGAATAATTAAAAAATTATAATTAATTCACTTCTTTTAAACATAAATCCTAAATTTTATCTATTTTTGATAAATATTAATTTATAAAAATAGTTTTTACTTTTATTTATAAAACATTGATATTCAAATTTTTAAAATTCTTATTTATAAAAAAATAATTAAATCATGAACGCAAATATGACTTACGAAATCGATTTCGAAAAAGCAACAAGTACTAAAATTAACGAAGTTGATTTTGAAACATTAGTTTTTGGAAAAACTTTTACTGATCATATGTTAGTTTGTGATTTTAAAGAAGGTCAATGGCAAAATCCAAAAATTACACCTTATGCACCTTTTTTGTTAGATCCTTCAGCCAAAGTATTTCATTACGGACAAGCAATTTTTGAAGGAATGAAAGCCTACAAAGATGAACAAGATGATGTTTGGTTGTTTAGACCAGACCAAAATTTTGAACGTTTTAACAAGTCAGCGAAAAGAATGGCAATGCCAGAAGTTCCTGAAGAAATTTTCATGAATGGATTAAAAGAATTAATTAATCTTGAAAGAAATTGGGTTAAAAAAGGTCTCGGTAATACTTTATATATTCGTCCTTTTATGATTGCAACTGGTACAGGGGTTGTTGCTGCTCCTTCTACACAATACCGATTTATGATCATACTATCGCCTGCAAAATCATATTATTCGGGTGATGTAAAAGTCATAATTGCTGAACATTACAGTCGTGCTGCAAATGGTGGAATTGGAGCCGCAAAAGCTGCTGGTAACTATTCCGCACAGTTTTATCCAACAAAATTAGCAAATGACAAAGGTTTTCAACAAATTATTTGGACTGACGATGCTACACATACAAAACTAGAAGAAGCAGGAACAATGAATGTTTTTTTTAGAATAAATGACACTTTATTTACTGCACCAACAAGTGAAAGAATTTTAGATGGAGTAACTAGAAAAAGTTTACTTGCGATTGCAGAAAGAGACGGAATTGAGGTTGAAGTTCGTTCTGTTTTAGTATCTGAACTAGTGGATGCAGCAAAAAATGGCACCCTAAAAGAAGTATTTGGGGCTGGAACTGCAGCGGTTGTAAACCCAATAATTGGATTTTCATACCAAAAAGAATATTATGAATTGCCAAAAATTGAAAATTCAATTGCATTGCAACTCAAAGAGAAACTAACAAACATTCAATACAATATTGCTGAAGATACTTTTGGATGGACTGTGAAAATCTAAACTATTAATTATATTTCATTAATGTTTAAAATAGCGATTTAATAATTCATTAAATTACCTTTGAATGTTTTAACTTTATGAAATACAACAAAACATATTTGATAACAATTTCATACTTTTGATAAAAATTAAAAAAAATGTTCAGTAAAGGTCAGTGGTTTTTTGCATTATTTTTTGTTATTGCCTTCGTAATCGCAATGATTTACGCATATGGAAAAGACAAAATGTTACACAAACAATTCTATAAAGGAAATTACAAAGTATTAATTGGTTTTTTTCTTTTTATTGGTTTTTTATTTTTTATAAAGTTTTTCTTTAAACACTAACTTAATATAAAAAAACTGATAATGAAAATTATAAAATACATTTTACTTTTGTTTTTATTACTTTTTATTGCCTTGACAGTATTTGTGGCAACTCTAAATCCAGAATACAAAGTCGAAAAATCAAGAATTATCAAAGTTTCAAGAACTTCCGCTTTTAATTATGTAAATGATTTCAAAAACTGGAATGAGTTTGGTGCTTGGAAAGAAGAAAATCCTGAAATTAAATATAAATTTTCAAAAAACACATCTGGAGAAGGAAGCCTAATGTCATTTAATTCTGAATCCATAAAAACTATAAAATCAAAACAAAACGAAAGTATTTTACAAGAATTTAAAAGTTCTGATGGAGAAATTTCAGAAATTTCATGGAATTTTAAAGACACTTTAGGTAAAACAAAAATTACCTGCAAAACTATTGGAAAAATGTCTTTTCTAAATAAAGTGACTAGTGCCTTACAAGGAGGTGTAAACTCTAAAATTGGCACTATTTATGAAAAAAATCTAATAAATATTGAACAAATTTTAGATTTACAAATCAATACTTATGCTATAAAAATGGATGGTTTTGTTAAAAAACAATTTGGTTTTTACATTCAAAAAACAATAAACAGCAAAAATTCAAACGTGGCGTCAAATATTCAAATCATGATTCCAAATTTGATGAAATTTATACAAAAAAATAAAATTCAAATCATCGGAAAACCATTTGTTAAGTACAATTCTACAAATAACTCTCTAAAAACTACTAATTTTTCTGTCTGCATTTCAACCAAAGAAGACCTTTTTACAGATCTAGAGAGTGAATATACATCTGGAAATTTAGAATCTTTTCAGGCTATTAAATCAACATTAACTGGAGATTACAGTCATTTTAATGAAGTAAAAACTAAAAATTTAGATGAAATGGTTAAATTAAATTTAGTTCAAAAAACTGATTTACCATCAATTGAGGTTTATGTTCATTACAAAAAAGAAACAAAAAATCCTTCCAAATGGGTTACGGAATTCTACGTTCCAGTAAAATTGAAAGTTATTCAACAAAAAATCATTAAAACTGAAGTTAACGATACTGAAATCGTTCCAGAAAAAGTTGATGATGAAATTAATATTCAATAATTTTCTGTTCTCATTAAACCTTTTTAGATTTCTACATTCTAAATAACAAATATATATTATTTTTGGAAGAAAAGGAATTTATATCTGCCTTGTTAAATCCAAAAACGCAAAACAAAGCGTTTCAAGATTTGGTGCAAAAATATCAAAAACCTCTATACGTTCACATTCGAAATATTGTTTTAAATCATGACGATGCAGATGACGTTTTGCAAAATACATTCATTAATGTATTTAAATATTTAAGTTCTTTTAAAGGCGAAAGTAAACTTTTTTCTTGGATGTATAGAATTGCTACAAATGAATCAATAACATTTATCAACAACAAAGCCAAGCGAAATGGTACAACAAGTGAGGCTTTGCAAACAAGAATAGTAGAAAATTTAGAATCAGATGTTTACTTTGACGGAAATGAGATTCAGTTAAAACTGCAAAATGCCATTGCAATTTTACCACAAAAACAACAATTGGTTTTCAAAATGAAATATTTTGAAGATTTAAAATATGAGCAAATATCAGATGTTTTAGGAACTTCTGTTGGAGCATTGAAAGCATCTTATCATCATGCAACAAAAAAAATTGAAGAATTTATGCTAAAGGATTAAACCTTTTTGCAAATTAAAAGTCTAATAATTATGAAACCATTTAATTTAGAAAACGAACCAAAAATAAAATCGGGATTTGAAATGCCAAATAACTATTTCGAAACATTTTCAGAAAGATTGATGACTAAATTACCAATCGAAGATGTAAAAGTTATTTCAATTTTTCAAAAAAGAAAAAAATGGCTTTTTGCAGTGGCTGCAATTTTGATTTTGAGTCTATCTATTTCTGTTTTTTATCAGTTATTTAATAATAAGCTCGTTTTAGATGACACAACTTTAGAAAATTATATCACAAATCAATCCACAATTTCAGAAAATGATATTGTTGATTTACTTTCAGAAAATGACTTAAAAGAATTAAATATTGATTTGAAACTAGATGAAAAATTAATTGAAAATGAACTACTTTACAATGATTTATCCGAACAAGAATTACTTAATTAAACTTATTATGAATTTACAAAAATTACTATCAATTGTATTGTTATTAGCAATCTGTCAGAGTTTTGCACAACAAGGAAATGGAGAAAAACGAAAAAAAATCAAAGCTTTAAAAATTGCTTTTATAACTACCGAATTAGATTTGACTCCAGATGAGGCAACAAAATTTTGGCCGATTTTTAATGCATTTGATGATAAACAGGTTGAGATTAGATCTCAAAAATTAAAACAGTATTTAGACAAATCTCAAGAAGGTGAACTTGAAAAACTTTCTGAAAAAGAAGCACAAAATTTGTTAACTCAAATTGAAAATTCTGAAGAGGAATTATTTTTAAATAAGAAAAAATTTATTTCAAATTTAAAAGGAGTTATTTCACCAGTAAAAATTCTAAAATTAAAGAAAGCTGAAGATAATTTTAGCAGAAAATTATTGAAACAATATCAAAAACAATAAGTAGAAGCATTTTATAAAATTATTTTTTTACAAGTATAAATTATTTTAATTTCATTAAGTTTGCAATTCTTTAAAGTCAAACGCAATCATGAATAAAAAAATAGTTATTGTATCAGCAGTTAGAACTCCGATTGGGAGTTTTATGGGAGCATTATCAACAGTTCCTGCAACTCAACTTGGAGCTACTGCAATAAAAGGTGCTTTAGACAAAATCAATTTAGATCCAAATTTAGTTGATGAAGTTTTTATGGGAAATGTTGTTCAGGCAGGAGTTGGTCAGGCACCTGCTCGTCAAGCAGCAATTTTTGCAGGATTATCTAATTCTGTAATTTGTACTACCGTTAACAAAGTTTGTGCATCAGGAATGAAATCTGTAATGATGGGTGCACAAGCAATATTGTGTGGTGATGCCGAAATTGTTGTTGCTGGCGGAATGGAAAACATGAGTTTAATTCCACATTATTTGAGCCTCAGAAATGGAGTTAAATTTGGTCCATCAACAATGATTGATGGAATGCAAAAAGATGGTTTGGTTGATGCCTATGACAACAATGCTATGGGAGTTGCAGCAGATTTTTGCGCATCAGAACATAAAATATCTAGAGAAGAACAAGATAATTTTGCAATTCAATCTTATCAAAGAAGTGATATAGCATGGAAATCAGGAAAATTTGATAACGAAATAGTTCCCGTTGCAGTTCCGCAAAAACGTGGTGAACCAATTATAGTTTCGTGTGATGAAGAATATACTAATGTAAAATTAGACAAAATTCCTACATTGAGTCCCGTTTTTACTAAAGATGGAACTGTAACCGCTGCAAATGCCTCTACTATAAATGATGGCGCTGCAGCCGTAATTTTAATGACAGAAGAAAAAGCACTATCGTTAGGTCTAAAACCTTTAGTGTATATTAAAGGTTATGCTGATGCTGCACAAGAACCTAAATGGTTTACAACGGCACCAGCCAAAGCACTACCAAAAGCAATAGATAAAGCAGGTATCACTTTAAATGAAGTAGATTTCTTTGAATTTAATGAGGCCTTTTCGGTAGTTGGTATTGCAAATGCTAAAATTCTAGGTCTTAATAATGATAAAATTAATGTAAATGGCGGTGCAGTTTCACTGGGACATCCGCTTGGATGCTCTGGAGTTAGAATTATTGTTACCTTAATTAATGTTTTAGAGCAAAACAATGCTAAAATTGGTGCTGCTGCAATATGTAATGGTGGCGGTGGTGCATCAGCAATAGTTATTGAAAAAATGTAAAATCAATTAAAAATACGAATTGAATTATCAATTCGTATTTTTAATTCATAAACAAAATAGATGTTCGGAATCTGTAATTTAGCTAACATTCCTTTACGAGTTGAGCCTAGTGATCGAAGTGAAATTGTTTCTCAAGTTTTATTTGGTGAACACTTTGAGGTTTTAGAAAAACAAAAACAATGGATAAAGATTAAACTTCAATTTGATGATTATGAAGGTTGGGTTGATGAAAAACAATTTCAATATATTTTCGAAAATGAATATTTAGATTTGAGTAAACAAGAAATTATTCTGAACTCAGATTTGATTGAATACATTATTGGTAATGATAATTTTATGTTGCCAATTCCTTTAGGTGCATCTTTATCGTTTTTAAATAATTCAAAAATAAATACTTCAAATCTTATTTTCGAAGGAAGCAAAACTTCTGGTCAGAAATCTAAATCCGAAATAGTTTCAACTTCATTTTTATACTTAAATTCTCCTTATCTTTGGGGAGGAAAAACTCCTTTTGGTATTGATTGCTCTGGGTTTACCCAAATGGTATATAAATTGTGTGGGTATAAATTACTTCGAGATGCCTCACAACAATCTAATCAAGGTGAGGCTTTGAGCTTTATCGAAGAGAGTGAACCGGGTGATTTAGCATTTTTTGACAACGATGAAGGAAAAATCATTCATGTTGGTATCATGATGAAGGATAACTATATCATTCATGCAAGTGGCAAAATTAGGATTGACAGATTGGATCATTTAGGGATTTATAATGCAGAGCAAAATCGTCATACGCACAAACTAAGGGTAATAAAGAAAATTATTTAACTTTCTATTTCACTTCAAAATAATCTGAAAAAGAAATGAATTTTCCAGATTCTGAAAAACCTTCAATTTTTATTTCAAATTTACCGGAAACATCTGATGTGTAAAAAGAAATTTCTTTACCAAAATCAAAATTAGGTTCCCAAAGTAACTGATATCTATAATCTGGGATTCTATCCAGTTTATTGTTTTTGGAGTAATCTATTTTATTATATACAATTTCAGGAAAAGGTCTTTCAATTTGTGGTTTTATAATAAAGTCTCCTTTTAATTTACTTACGAAATTTTTTTCTTTAGTCACAAAATTAATTAATCCATTAAAAACAGATGAACCATAATAATATCCACCGGCAACTAGACTGATTTTATAAACATTATTCATTTTGTATTCAAATAATTCATTCAAATCTTGAATAATTAATCCATCAATCATTACCAAGGCTGGTTGTGATGTTTGGTTGTTTACATTATAATCTCTGAGTCCAATTGTATATTTGTTTTTAGATTTTCTGTAATACATTTCTTTTATAACTTCTGTAATAGTTTCTTCTGTAGAGGAAAAACGAGTAAAGTCATCTAAAATAAAATCTTTCGCTATTGGTTTATAAAATTCTTTTTGATTTTTAATTCTAAAAATAGTATCTCTTTTTTGATTGAAATAAGCATTCTCTATTTGATTTGCAATCGACTTTTCTTCAATAATATTTTTTAAATCAGAAGTAATATATATTTTTTTTGGAAAAGGTATTTTATTGTAATCTGGAGTTTCGGGTTTTTTAATTTTTATAATAAAATCTTCTTTGTATTCGTCAAAAACCTGAATCGAAATGTTTGAGTTATAATTTTTTTTATCTAAAATAAATAAAAACTCACCTTTTGAGTTTGTTTTAACCGTTTTTACAACAAAGTTATCTCCTGGAATTGACAAGGCAATGATTATATTTTTAACCTCTGATTTTGACTTCGATTCTATTGATCCTGAAATGTTCTCACCACGTAACTCGGGTAAAATTTTAATTTCATTTGTCTTTTCAAAATTATTAACTATTGTTTTTTCATTTTTTTGATTGAAATTTAAAGAATCTAATTTCCGAACCGAAAGTGTATAGTTTCCATTAGAATAATCATCAGAAATTAATTTTACTTTTAGTGATACTAACTCTCTATTAGAAAATACATTTTTATTTAAATTTATAACTAAATCACTATTGTTCTGAATTTCATTATTCATTATTATAGAATCTTGCTTAAAGATTTCGTTTTTCTCTATTTTTTCATAAGGATTTATGATAGAAATTACTTCATTGAATAACAATGAAGAGTCTAGATTTAACATCCAATTAGTATACGCAATAACAATATAGTTATCTGTTTTTAAAGAAGTTGGAATAAAAAATTCTCCGTATGCATTATTCCCATTCATAAAAAGTTTTTGTCTTAAAATAACTTTTTTATTTGAGTCTAAAATCTCAACATAAGCAATTTTACTAATTTTACTAGGAAAATTTTGTGAATTAATACAATGTAAAGAATAAAGTAATTTTTCACCTGTTAAAAATATATTTGAATTTAATGTCAAAAATACTTTTTCGGTTATGTTTGAATCAATTACATTTCCTTCATTCAATTGAGTAAACTTTTGTGCCCAAGTTAATGAAATAGAAAATATCAATGAAAATACTATTATTTTAAAATTTAGTCTATCCAAAATGTTGGTCTTATGTTTGAGTTATTGTTAAAAGAAGTGCAATCACCACAGGGAGATGGATAAATTTCTAGTGAAACTCCTGTATTGATTGGAATTGTTGTATTTAGTAATCCATATCCTGAGTAAAAAAGATATGATCCATTTTGAAGAAAACCTGTTACATTATCTCCTTGATAAAGAGCACATGTTGGAGGAGAAGCTGGTGTGCAAAATTCATATCGAAAAAATCTTTGAGGCTCTCCGCTCATTTCAGGAGAGCAATCTGTTGGGTACTTTGGAGGAAGATCTGTTGGAAAAAGATTATCAAAATTGAAAAATATTCGTTTAAACGAGACAGTAGATACATCAAAAAAACCAATAACTTTATCTTTTGGATCATTTGAATTAGTCAAATTACCTCTCAAAAAGCCTGGTTGATTTTGAGATAAGACACTATTTCCATTTCCTGAAATGAGTTTTAACGTTTGAAAATAATTATATGATTTTAAGTTTTGAACATATTGTTTTACTAAAATACTATATCTATTTGCTATTATGTAATTTTTATAGTCAATAAATCTTATTGGATGATTTACTCTGTCTTCAGACAAACTATTTGTATTTGTAAAAATTAAATCACTTGAGAAGTTAGTTTTAAAACAAGTTGATACGTCGTCAGTTCTTTGAACTAAAATTAAATTTTGATAACCTAAATATACTATTTTTCTATTAACATATTTCGGTGCAATAATCTTATGCGTTTCCTCGTATTCATATCTATAATATTTTGATGTATTTGTTGGGTCAAAACTTTGTGCTGACATTTGAACTCCACGAACTCCATCTTTAGTTATAACTTCTTTAGTGATATCTTGGATTTGTGTTGCTGTTGGTGTTTGCTCAGGAGTGGATTCATATGTTTTACCATTACTGGTGGTAAAATGTAATTGATAACTTCTTCCAGGTAATGCCTGAAATGGATTCACAGATTTGTAAATTCCGGAATTTTCAACAAAAGTATATTGATTCCCTAAATTATCTGAAACATAAACATTAGCTCCAGTTTCAACCGTTGGACCATAAGATTCTAGTCTATAGGTTTTTGTCAGTTTAACTTCTTGGGTTTTCAATTCGTTTGTTATTGTGGCTTCAACGACTAATGATTCCTCATACGTATTGGTCTCGAGATTGTACCTTTCAGAACAACTTGATAAAACTATCAAAGCTGTAAAAATAAAAATTAACTTTTTCATATCATTAAAATTTAAAATTATAAGTAATAGTTGGAATTGGTATTGCAAAAATAGACGATTTGTAAGCTTCTATTTTTCCATTATTAGTTATAAAATATACGGCATACGGATTACTTCTTCCTAAAACATTGTATATAGAAACATTCCAAAAACTATGCGCTAATTTTTTTATTTTATGGCTTCCCTCAACAATAAAACCAATATCTAATCGATAATAATCTGGAATTCTAAATTTATTTC
>JANPDC010000100.1:0-12097 GCA_031431275.1 Bacteroidota bacterium | reverse complement strand
TGGGGCGTAAACAATAATTTTATCCGAAACTTTTTTTATTTTCAAAACATCATCATCTAATGTTCTGGGATATTTTGCCAAATCTTCGGGATTATTAAACTGTGTTGGATTTACAAAAATACTTGTAACAGTTATGGAATTTTCGTGAACCGATTTTTCTAGTAATGACAAATGACCTTTGTGCAAAGCGCCCATGGTTGGTACAAATCCAATAGTGGTTTTTGCGGTAGTTATGGATTCTAAATGTGCTATTAAAGCAAGTTTTCTCTCAAAAATTAACATGTGTTTATTTTAAAATAGGATACAAACATACTATTTTAGCGAATAAAACCATAAATTTTTGTACTTTTGCATGTTTTTTATTGCCAATAAACAAAAGTAGATTCAATTATGGAAGACAAGAGGATATTATATGTATCATCTGAAGTAGTTCCTTATCTAGCTGAAAATGAGGTCTCTCTCATGTCTTATGATGTGCCAAAAATGATCAATGATCAAGGTGGACAGATAAGAATTTTCATGCCAAGATACGGAAATATCAATGAAAGAAGACATCAATTACACGAAGTAATTAGACTGTCAGGAATGAATTTAGTGGTAAACGATATGGATATGCCTTTGATTATCAAAGTAGCATCGATACCAAAAGAAAGAATCCAAGTTTATTTTATAGACAACGACGAGTATTTCAAGAGAAAAGCAACTTTTGCTGACGAAGAAGGTGTAATGTTTCCTGATAACGATGAGCGTGCTATTTTCTTTGCAAAAGGAGTTGTAGAAACTGTCAAAAAACTCAATTGGGTTCCAGATATTATTCATGTCCATGGTTGGATGGCTGGAATGCTTCCCGTTTACATGAAACATTTCTATAAAGATGAAGCTTTGTTTGCTAACACAAAAATTATAACCTCGATTTATAGCCAGTCATTTGATGGAAATCTAGACTCTGAAATGATTAAAAAAGTAGCTTTTGACGGGATTCCAAACGAAGCAATTTCAGAACTGGAAACCCCAAATTATGAAAATATCATTAAAACCGCTATTTTACATTCTGATGCAGTAATTATTGCTTCTGAAAACCTTACTCCAAGTTTAACAAAATTTATAGAATCCTCGAAAAAACCTTTTTTACCTTTCGCCCAGAAAGATAAGGTTACTGAAACGTACACCGAATTCTATAAAAACATTGTTTTATAATAAATTTTACATCCAAATATGAATACCAGATTTTTAAAGTTAGTTTTTTCCATTTTTGCATTTATTTTTTTAATTTCTTGCGACAAAGATTACAATGAAATTGGATCGGGACTTGTGGCAGACAATCACTATGATTTTTTGACTAAAGACGATTTTACTGTTGGCGTGTACAACCGCAAAACTGGTCCAGTTCAAACAGATAATTTAGAATTAAATTCTTTAGGTATTTACAATAATCCGTCACTGGCAAAAACAATTAACAGTTTTGTGACTGAAGTACAATTAGACTCTTTGAATCCAATAGTTATTGACCCTACCATTAATGTTAGAAGGGTAATTTTAAACATCCCATATTCTAGTTCATTTGTAGAGACCAATGCCAATGGAAATACTTATTCATTAAATAATTTTATTGGGAATAATAGTAACCCAAATGATGTCTCAAATAGCATAAAACTAAGTGTTTTCAGAACAAGTTATGGAATTACAAATATTAGTGTAATTCCACCTTTTTTAAATGAACCACAAAGACACTACTCTAATCAGTTGTCAGATTTTAATTCGAGTGCTATAGGTATGCGTTTAAACGATAATGCAAACACTTTAGAAAATGATTCATTCGTTTTTAGTAAAGATGAAATTTCTAATACAAATTTGAGTACATTAATTGTAACAAAAGCACCACCTGCATTGAAAATTAATTTGAGTCAAGCCTTTGGAAATTTTGTAAAAAATGCTCCTGCATCTAACTTGGCAACCAACGAAGCCTTTAAACAGTTTTTTGGGAATTTATTATTTAGAGTTGAGCAATCTGGTTCTAATCCAGGGAGTTTAGCACAGTTAAATTTCAGATTTGGAACGATTACAATTGATTATGATGATAAAACTGTTTCTACTGGTACTGTAAACAAACTAAGAAAAATCGTTTTGAGTTTATCTGGTAATGCAGTTGCACTTCAAGATAATATTGTAACACCTTCAACCTATGCAAGTCTCCCAATTTTAGGAACTCCAACTGTTGGAACTTCAGATCAATCGATTATACTAAAAGGTGGTGATGGAGCAATGGGTGTTTTAAATCTTTTTTCTGGAACAGAATTAGCACAACTACGTAACCCAAAAGTTTTGATTAATGAAGCAAGTCTAGTTTTTAAAGTAAAACAAAATACAGCAAATAATCCTGAAAGAATTTATTTATACGACATGGACAATCAATTTCCTGTTTATGATTATATTTTAGATCAAAGCACTAGTACAACCTTTAATCAAGCGAAATCTGCACTTGGAGGTTTTTTAGAAACTGATGCCGTTACTGGAGAGAAATTCTACAAGGTTAGAATCACAAACTACATCAGAAATTTAGTTAACGACCCAACATTGATTAATGTAAAAATTGGAGTTACAGTTTGTAAAAATATATTGAATACAAGATTTGGAAGAATCAACACTATTCTTCCTTTTGATATTGCAAATTGGAATGTACCCTCTGTGATTGATAACACTGCAAAAAATAAATATTTTTACCCTGAAACTGCTGTAATAAATCCGTTTGGAGTTATATTGCATGGAAACTATCCTGTTGGTGATCCAAACTATAATAATCGAGTTAAACTTGTAATAAAATATTCAAAACCAAACTAAAACCTTCATTATATGTGTGGAATTGTAGGATACATTGGTCATAGAGAAGCATATCCAATCATTATAAAAGGACTAAAACGTCTTGAATACAGAGGTTATGACAGTGCTGGAATCATGCTTTTTGATGGGGAAAATCTAAAAGTTTCTAAAACCAAAGGAAAAGTAGTTGATCTCGAAGAAAAATCATCAAAACAAATTACTACCAATGGAAATATTGGAATGGGGCATACACGTTGGGCAACTCATGGTGTACCAAATGATGTCAATTCGCATCCACATGTTTCAAACTCTGGTAATTTAGTCATAATTCATAACGGGATTATAGAAAACTATGAGCCCCTCAAACAAGAACTGATAAAAAGAGGTTACATTTTTCATTCAGATACTGATACAGAAGTTTTGGTAAACTTGATAGAAGAAGTTCAGAAAAAAGAAAAAATAAAACTTGGTAAAGCCGTTCAAATTGCTTTGAACCAAGTTGTTGGTGCCTATGCAATATGTGTTTTTGACAAACAAAAACCAGATGAAATTGTGGTTGCAAGACTTGGAAGTCCACTTGCTATTGGTGTCGGAGAAGATGAATTTTTCATTGCTTCGGATGCATCCCCTTTCATTGAGTATACATCAAATGCTATTTATCTTGAAGATGAAGAAATGGCAGTAGTAAGATTAACAAAACCTTTAAAGATAAGAAAAATTAAAGACGATACATTGGTTGATCCCTACATTCAAGAACTTCAAATGAATTTGGAGCAAATTGAAAAAAGTGGTTATGATCACTTTATGTTAAAAGAAATCAACGAACAGCCAAATGTTATTAAAGATACCTATAGAGGTCGTTTAAATGCCAACAAAGGCATTATTCAAATGGCAGGAGTCGAGGATAATCTTGAAAAGTTTTTAAATGCACAACGAATTTTGATTGTAGCCTGTGGTACTTCATGGCACGCAGGATTAGTAGCAGAATATGTTTTCGAGGAATTTACAAGAATTCCTGTTGAAGTTGAATATGCTTCTGAATTTAGATACAGAAATCCAATCATTAACAAAGGAGATGTTGTAATCGCCATTTCTCAATCTGGAGAAACTGCAGATACTTTAGCAGCAATAAAATTAGCCAAAGAAAATGGTGCATTTGTTTTTGGTGTATGTAATGTGGTTGGATCTTCAATATCTCGCGAAACACATGCAGGAGCATATACTCACGCTGGTCCAGAAATTGGTGTAGCCTCTACAAAAGCTTTCACAACACAAATCACAGTTTTGACCATGATTGCTCTGCGACTTGCAAAAGCAAAAGGAACTTTATCTAATTCTGATTTTCATAGATATCTTCAAGAACTTGAAGTAATACCCGAAAAAGTTGCAGAAGCATTGAAGACTAATGAAGTTGCAAAAGAAATTGCAGCGAAATTTAAAGATGCTCCAAATTGCTTGTATTTAGGCAGAGGTTATAATTTTCCAGTAGCACTTGAAGGTGCGTTAAAGCTTAAAGAAATATCTTATATTCATGCAGAAGGTTACCCAGCAGCAGAAATGAAACACGGTCCAATTGCACTAATTGATGAACAAATGCCCGTTGTGGTTATTGCTCCCAAACAGGGACATTATGATAAAGTAGTCAGTAATATTCAAGAAATCAAATCTAGAAGTGGTAAAATTATTGCAATTGTAACAAAAGGTGATACTCAAGTAAAACAACTTGCCGATTATACTATCGAAATCCCTGAAACATCAGATGCTTTGTCGCCACTGTTGACAACAATTCCACTACAACTATTATCATATCATATTGCTGTAATGCGAGGCTGCAACGTAGATCAGCCCCGAAATTTAGCAAAATCTGTTACTGTGGAATAATCAGTATTTTATAAAAAAAATGTTAAAAGCGAGAAAAATTCTCGCTTTTTTTATTAATATCAAAAAAAATTGTACTTTGGTCATCTAAATTAATTAAAACAAAACCCTATGAAAATTAACTTACTTATTTTGTCGTTGTTATTTTGTAGCATTTCTTTTGCCCAAAGTACAATAACAGGAACTGTTAAAGACAGTAAAGATCAGTCAGTTGCTGGAGCAAACGTTAGTGTTGTTTCAGAAAAAACGGCAACTGCCACTGACTACGACGGAAGTTTTTCTTTGAAAGTAAATTCTTTCCCTGCAAGTATCAAAGTCTCAATGACTGGATTTGCAACCAAAACTGTGAGAGTAGAAAACGGACAAAAAGTAGTTGTAGTTCTTCAAGAAGAAGAAACTAAACTAAATGAAATTGTTGTATCTGCATCAAGAGCTCCAGAAAGAGTTTTACAATCGCCTGTTACTATTGAACGAATGGGACAAGCACAAATTAAAAGTACCACTGCAGCAACATTCTATGATGGACTTGAAAACCTCAAAGAAGTTCAATTCAACACGAGTAGTTTTGCATTCAAATCTATCAATACTCGTGGATTTGCGACAGTTGCAAACACTCGTTTCTTACAATTAGTGGATGGTATGGACAACGCATCACCAGCCTTAAACTTTGTATTAGGAAATTTAATTGGTCTTTCAGATATTGATGTTGCCAATGTGGAATTACTTCCTGGAGCATCATCTGCTTTATATGGAGCAAATGCTTTTAATGGTATTATGTTCATGAACAGTAAAAACCCATTTACTAATCAAGGAATTAGTACTTATTTAAAAGGTGGGCAAACCACTCAAGATGCTGCTGGAACTAATAACTTTTGGGACTTTGGGATCAGAGCAGCACATGCTTTTACAAAACATTTTGCAGGAAAGGCGAATTTAACATTTTTAAAAGCTTCTGAATGGATTGCTAATGACCAAACTGATACCAAAGCAAATATTGCTGGAACATCTTTTAATCCAAACTACGATGGAGTAAATATTTATGGCGATGAAGTTTCAACAAACATAAAAAGTGTAGCGGCTGGATTACTTGCAGCTGGTTCAATAACGCCTGCTCAATTTCCTGCTTTTAACTCAATTCTTCCCAACTATAATGTGGCTAGGACAGGTTACAGAGAACAAGATTTAACTGATAACAAAATTAAAAGTGTAAAAGCAGATTTCTCGCTTTACTTTAGACCTTGGGATAATGATATTGAGATCATATTACAACACAAATTGGGATTTGGTAATACCATTTATCAGGGAGCAAACAGATATTCTCTGAAAGATTTCTCCATGAATCAGACAAAATTAGAATTTAAAGGTAAAAACTTTTTTGTTAGAGGCTATTTGACAGATGAAGATGCTGGACAATCCTATGATATGCGTTTTGCAGCATGGAATGTAAACAGAGCGTGGAAATCGGACAATGTTTGGTTTGGACAATATGCTGGAGCTTATGTTGTTAGTACTCTCGCAGGTGCTACTCCAGAACAAGCTCATACAGCAGCAAGAAATACAGCTGATGCAGGAAGATTCATTCCTGGATCGCCACAATATGAAGCGGCATTAAAAAGTGTAATTTCTAACTCAACGTTAAAACCGA
Organism: Bacteroidota bacterium; assembly: GCA_031431275.1. Classification (GTDB taxonomy): domain Bacteria; phylum Bacteroidota; class Bacteroidia; order Flavobacteriales; family Flavobacteriaceae; genus Flavobacterium. The sequence continues at coordinate 5,757 of JANPDC010000100.1, read as the reverse complement.
GTTCAAAATTCACAGACCGTTCCCAAATTTATCATTCAGATGTGAATTACAACTTTAAAGATTTGTTCAAGGCTGCCGAAATTCAAGTAGGTGGATCTGCAAGAGAATATGTTTTGGATTCAAAAGGAACTATTTTTACAGACTTTGATGGTCCATTAAAATATTCTGAATTTGGAATATACACACAGGTACAAAAGAAATTTATGGATGAAAGATTAAAATTTACTGGATCTATTCGTTATGATAAATCAAAAAATTTCGATGGTAGTTTTTCTCCAAGAATTTCCTTGGTGTATTCTGGTGGTGAAAACAAAAAACATAATTTTAGAGCCTCGTTTCAGACAGGTTTTAGAAATCCAACAACACAAGATCAATACATCGGTTTAGATTTAGGTCCGTTTGCTTTGATTGGTTCTGCACCTGAAAACTTGAATAGATATAGAGAAACTAAAGCTAACAGTGCAGTATCTCAATTACCAGTAACACCTGGTTTTCCATTACAACAAGGTCAACCGGCAACTTCTAATTTAACTGGACAAAACGCCTATTTCAATTCATATACTGCACCTTCAGCGGCTGAATTTGCTGCAACAGGAGATCCATCTAAGTTAGTGGTAGCCACTCCTGGATTAGTAAAACCAGAACGTGTTCAAGCTTTTGATCTTGGATATAGAACGATTATTAAAGGTGATTTGTCAGTTGATTTGAGTGGATATTACAACAAATACAACGATTTCATTAATACTTCAAACACTATTGCTCCTTATTATGGTAATGTAGGTACAAATATTGCTAATCCAGAAGTTGTTAAATCTATTAGAGCTTTACAAAATGGAGATTCAAGAGTGTACCAAGTGTACACAAACTCTAAAGAACCAATAACTTCTATTGGTTTAGGAGTTGGTATTTCTAAAAAAGTGTATAAAGATTTTGAATTAGGTGCAAATTACAACTATGCTGAATTCAAATTTGATCAAGAAAAAGATCCTGGTTTTGAACCTTCTTTTAACACCCCAAAACATAAATTAAAAGCAACTTTTGGAAACCAAAAATTATTTAAAAACTTCGGTTTTAACACTAACGTTCGTTGGAGTACACAATACTTATGGCAATCTTCATTTGTAGACGGTGTTGTACCAGAAGTTACTGTTTTTGATGCTCAGATTAATTATGCAATTCCAGTAATGAAAACCGTTTTGAAATTGGGTGCTACAAACATTGGAGGAAGAGATTATATTCAAGTATATGGTGCAGGATCAATTGGTCGTCAATGGTTTGCCTCAATTACAATCAATCCATAATAAATTAATTTTTAAAATATAAAAATCATGAAAAAAAATATAAAATGGTTGATGATTGTTGCCCTAGCATTCGCAGCTTGTAACAAAAACGATGATGAAACAACTGTAGTTTCAAACTCCTCTAATGGATTACCACTAACCGCAGGTTCTGCAAATTTTTCTAAATATGTTGCAGTTGGAAATTCATTAACGGCTGGATTTAGTGATGGTGCTCTTTTCATTGAGGGTCAAAAAACATCTTGGACCAATATTTTATCACAACAATTTGCCTTGGTTGGAGGTGGTGTATTCAAAATACCATTCATGGCCGACAATTTAGGAGGTTTTTCTGTTGGAGGAAATCAATTTCCTCAAACTGGAGTAAGAACTTATTGGAATGGATGCTCAGCTCCATCAGTTGCAGGCGTTTCAAGTACCGTTTTGGGAGCCTCTATTGCAGCAAATGGTCCCTATAATAATTGTGGTATTCCTGGTGCACGATGTATAGATTTAGTAACGGCAGGTTATGCAGGAGCAAGTCCGTATTTTGGTAGAATTGCTACAGCGCCTGCACAAACAGTTTTAGATTATGCAAAAACACAGTCGCCAACATTCTTTTCGTTATGGATTGGTAATAATGATGTTTTAGGTTATGCTTTAGCAGGAGGTGATAATAGTTCGACTTCTCCACAAATCACTCCATCTGCGGGTGCTATCGGAGTAGGATTCGATGCCTCTTATGCAGCAATTGTTGATGGATTAACCATGAATGGTGCAAAAGGGGTATTATCCAATATACCTTATGTATCTACAATCCCAAATTTCACAACCGTTTCTGTAAATCCAATTGCACCTTCTAAATATTTTGCAGATGCTGGTGAGAATGTACCTTGTGGTGTATATGCTGTTTCACCAAGTGATATTGCTACTATTAATGGAATAAATTCAGGAGTTTTAGGTCCAATTAAACAGATTTTGACTGCACTAGGTGCTGGAGATAGAATTCAATTATTATCCACTACGGCTGATAATCCTTTGTTAATATCTGATGAATCATTAGTTGACTTTAGTGCACAAATTACTGGAGCAGCACAGGCTAGTGGAAACCCACAACTTGTTGCATTAGCACCATTTTTAGGTCCAACTTTTGGTAGAGCAAGACATACAAAAACAGGAGATTTAATTCCATTGACAACGGCTGGTGCAATTGCTTCAGATAACCCACTTCCTCCTGGAATTCCTGCAAATCTTGGCAAAAGGGGAATAACATTTCCGATGGCTGATAGATTTATTTTAGTTCCGTCAGAAATTTTGGAATTAAAAAATGCAACAGACGCCTACAACACAACAATACAATCAATTGCGACTGCCAAAGGTTTAGCATTTGTTAATTCGAATGCTTTATTAAGTCAAGTGGCAAATGGTGGAGTAACAGCAAATGGCTTTACCGTTACATCTAACTTTGTAGTTGGAGGAGGATTTTCTTTAGATGGTGTTCATCCGAGTCCAAGAGGTTATGCACTAATTGCTAACGAATTTATGAAATCAATTAATGCTAAATATGGTTCAAATTTAAAGGCAGTAAATTTGGGTAATTATAGAATATTATTTGCTCAAACTCTTTGAAATATGTAATATATTTTAAAAACCATCACTGCAAAGTGGTGGTTTTTTAGTTTAAAAAATAGTGAGTAAGTAAACTTATTTACTTTGAAGAGTAATGTCTACAATATTTGAACTCAAATTCCCATAAAAAGGGATGATGCCTTTTTGATTAAATTCTTTTATTTTTGTAGAATTTACAAGTTTATCTAGAACTTGCTTTTTCATTTTGTAATTCAACATAATAGAATATTTTGTATTTTTATCAAAATCATATCGAAAATTCTTATCACAAATGGTATAATTTGTAGAAAAAGGAATTGAAAAATTAGTAAATGACTTTTTTTTCAAAATTATTATATTTTCTAACTCTTTCAATTTATTGAAAAAATCTAAAGATTGGTTTCTTTTAATTTCTTCACACGCAACATTTGAACTATCCAAATACATTTTTTTATCTGCTTTCGTAAAAATATTAACTGATATGGAATCACCATTAACAAAAAAATTTTGCGTTGGTCGAATACTTTCATTGATTCTATAATTTTTGTTTAAATCATAATAATCAATAGTATCCATCACTATAAAATAATCTTTTTCACTACTGTTAAATATTTTGATTTTGATTCTATCTTCATTAAATATTTTTTTGTTAATAATGTTAAATGACAAATCTTGTTTAACTATTCTTTTACAAGAAATGAAAAGTAAAAAAATAAATATTAATTTCGGAAATAAATTTAAATTATTCATTACTAAATTTGTTATTTATATGATTTTATAAAATTCCATTTTTCTTGCATATAACTAATAGTTGGAATTCCACCAGACAAATATTCCCAATGTTGAGATATACATTCCTTTTCCGCCACCAGCGTGAGGATTCGTCATACGAATCCATGGCGTGGTTTCGGAATTAATTTTTTACATATATAGTTTATTAATCACTTGGTAAGCTGTCAGAGCGATAAGGAAAACAAGGTAAACCAGTTTTATAAACCAAAGAATCTTTTAGGTATAATCTTTTATCTATAATTTTACCTTTATCGTCATTTAATTTTAGGGTATCTATAAAATATCCATCTTTAGTATTAATTTCAAAATAGACTTTACCGTTTTTATGAAACTCTTTCCACAAACCAGTTCCCATTTTGAAAGTAGTTTCATAAATTACTTTCCCATTTTCGTCAAATCTTTTATAAACACTATCTCGTAAGCCATTTTTGAAATATTCCTCTTTCCAAATATGACCAACCGCATATACATTATCATTTTCGTCAAAACCAGCATCACCACTAAGACATTTACCTTCTTTTGAATTTGATTTACCAGTTTTACCAAATCTAATTCCACCTTCTTTAAAACATTCTTCAACAAGAGCAGAGCCAAAATTTTCATTATCAACCTTTATTTTTGGCGGAAAATCAGAATCATATTTATAATATATAGATTCCCATATAGATGATATAGGCTTTATTCTTTCTATCAACCTTGGGCTAATGCCTAAAAACACTTTTAATTGTTGACAAGATGAAAAAAATAAAAAAAATGTTAAAATTAAAACGGTTACTATTTTTTTAAAATATTTAAAAGTTTACATAGTCATTACGCATAATTTTTATTTGATGGCTTATTACTGTTTATTATCACTTGGATTGTCATCAATAATAAAAATTTTGCGATATACTAATGAATCTTTTTTGTATAATAGTTTTTCTTTTAATTTGCCATTCTCATTGTAAAGTTTTAAAGTGTCTGTAAAATAACCGTCTTTGGTTTGTATCTCGAAATATATTTTACCGTTGCTATGAAATTCTTTCCACAAACCAGTTCCCATTTTGAAAGTAGTTTCGTAAATTAGTTTACCATCATTGTTAAAACGTCTGTAAATACTGTCACGCAATCCATGTTTGAAATATTCCTCACGCCAAATACCTCCTTTTGCATATACTTTACCACTTTTATCAAAATTTGCATCTCCACTCAACCATTTACCTTCTTTGTAGCCTTCTATGATTATGCCAAAACGAATGCCATCTTCTTCAAATACATCTTGATTATATATGTTGCCATATCTTAAATCCTCATTTGGAAAATCTTCATATCTATAATTACTATAATTGTTGTAATTACTGCTAAATACTGGTTTTTTTGGTTCAATAAAAATTGGATGTCTTTTGCAAGCATATTTTTTACTACATAGCCACTTTGGATGATTTGTAAAATTAACAGATGTACATGATATGTAGAAAATGTTAATTAGACATATCAATATGTAATATTTTATTCTTTTCATTATGTAATGGTTTAATCCTTTTTCAAATCATCGTTATCGTCAGGAAAATAAGATGATTTTGTATAAATCAAAGAATCCTTTTGTACAATAATTTTTTTTCTAATAAGCCTTTATCATTATAGAGTTTTAAAGTATCTGTAAAATATCCATTTTTGGTTGCAATTTCATAATATAGTTTTCCGTTTTGATGGAAGTCTTTTTCTAAACCAGTACCATTTTTGAAGTAAGTTGAATAAACTAATTTATTATCTTTATCATATACTTTAAAAATACTATCTCGTAAACCGTTTTTAAAATATTCCTCTCTGCATATGTAATCTATTGCTTTTGTAATTCCAGCATTTCGAGATATAAAAAATCTTTTTGCTGTCCATTTACCATTTTGTTTTGTGTTCTTAAAAAAACCATACCTATCAGTATAGTCTTTACAATATATATGAACATTTTCATCTTCGCATTCAAAAGTACTAACCTTATACCAATTTTCGAAAATATAGTTTTTTTCGTCGGGAGAAAATACCTTTTTAGAGCATGGGCTAGATTCTCCATGTGCTTCCAAGTTTTTTACTTTGCAACATA
>JANPDC010000099.1:0-5851 GCA_031431275.1 Bacteroidota bacterium | reverse complement strand
TACCAATTTTGCCAATTTTTACTCTAGGGCTACGTTTCAAGCGTTGTCTCACGGAGCCTTTCAAGGAACGATGACTGCAATACAAGGAGGTAACTTTTTTGCAGGATTTTTAGCGGGTGCCTTGAGTAGTATTGCAAGTAGTGCTTGGGGTGGAGGAGACACTACAGAACATTTAAAATTTAGAGAGTTTACAGCAGACAGAATTACAAAACATATTGGAGCAAGCGGCTTTTTACATTTAAACAACACGGCAGGAACTTTGTTTTTTGGTGCACTCGCAGGTGGTGCAGGAGCAAGTTTAGGTGGTGGTAATTTTTGGCAAGGAGCAGTTACAGGACTTGTAGTTAGTGGACTAAATCATGTAGGACACTTGGTTCAAGAAGGAATCGCTTTAGATGATTTTGCAAAAGCAAAATATGGCGAAGATTACAAAAAAGTGTATGGCGTTCGCTCTCTAAAATGGGCAAGTTCAATGACTACAAGACAAACAAGTGAAGGACTCTTGAGATATAACAGTAAAACTCAATTAATTAATCAAGGATCTAAAATACTTGGAGGTATAACAATAAACAGGCATATTTATATTGCTGATATATACAGATCAGGAAGCGATTTAATTGGTCTAGAAGCAACACTTGGACATGAATTTGTTCATTCAACGGATATGATGATACATGGAAGTAACTTTGTTGGAGCGTTTTCTGAATATAATGCTTATCAATTTTCAGCAGATTTTTATACTAAAAGAGGTTATCTGGAAAATGCAAATGAAAGTCTGAAACAAAGATCAATTCAGGGTGCTTTTGACAAAAATTATAATTACAAAAACGTACCAAATTTTCGTATTCCTTAAAACTCAAAAAATGAAAAAAATAATTTCAATACTGTTTATTTGTTTATTCTTATTGAGCAGTTCAAAAAAAGAAAAGTTAAATCTAGAAATAACATATTTAGGATATACAATAAATAAGTTTCAAAAAAATAGTCCTTCATTGAATTTTGACATTACTAATTTAAGTAATGACACTATTTTTATATCTGAAAAAAACATAATTATTCATGTTTTAAAAAACAATAAAGAAATAAAAAGTGATAAAAATTCTGGCGGTTTACTGTACTTTGGAAAAACAAAACCAAAAAGTCACAATTGCAAAGAAATTATAAATGAAAAAAGAAAAAGCGATTCAATCAAATTAATTTTTTCAAAAAAAGTTTATAATAAAAACTTTAATGCTAACAACGGTTACAAACTTAAAGATGCAGACGATACAATAAATTATATTAGTTCGAATTGCATTGTATTACTTCCAAAGGAAACTGTAAAATATGAAACTTTTTTTGAAAGTAATCTTTTTGATAAAAATTGTGAAGTTAGTGCAGAATACAAAAGCAATAAAGTTTTCACAACATTTTACTCTGGGGATAAATTAATTGAGGTTTATGATCTTAGCAAATAAATCAATGAAAAAAATATTATTAATTAGTTTATATTTATGTACTATAATTTTTTCTGGTTCATTTGCACAATTTAAATCGAAAGATTTAGAAATAATTTTTACAGACTATAATATTAGAAACGAAAATAGAACTTTTCTAACACTAAAATTTGAATTGACAAATAATAGTTTAGATACCATGTATATATCTAGAAATAAAATTTCAATTCATGTTTTAAAAAACAAAAAAGAAATTTACCAAAATAAACCATCTATGGGATTACCTTATGTTAGGGGTTCAAAAATAAAGTTTATAAAATGTGAAGAAAAAATTATTCAAGAAAATCAAAAAGAAATTTTGGTAACAAAATTTTCAGAAAAGTTATTTGAAAAAAAATTTGGAAATTTAGCAATTCAGTATAAAGACTATATAATTGATAATGTAATTAAAAAAAATTGTTTAGTAATTTTACCTAAACAATCTATCGAATATGAAACTATTTTTACAAGTGAAAAATTTGATAGTTCTTGCGAGGTTTCTGCAATTTATGATACTAAAAAACCATTTGGTATTTATTCTTCAGGTAATAAGATAATGGAAATATATGATATTGATAAATAAAATTTGATTGAAAAAAATGAAAAAAATAATTTCAATACTGTTTATTTGTTTGTTTTTGTTGAGTAACTCAAAAAAAGAAAAGTTAAATCTAGAAATAACATACATAAGTCATACAATTAATAAGTATCAAAAAAGTAGTCCATTACTAAATTTTGACATTACTAATTTAAGTAATGACACTATTTTTATATCTGAAAAAAACATAATTATTCATGTTTTAAAAAATAATAAAGAAATAAAAAGAGATAAATCTTCCAGTGGGTTGCCTTTTTTTATTAAAACCAAATCGAAATTTCACTATTGCAAAGAAATTATAAATGAAAAAAGGAAAAGTGATTCAATCAAATTAATTTATTCAAAAAAAGTTTATAATAAAAACTTTAATTCGAAGAACGATTATAAACCTAAAGATCCTGATGACATAATAAATTATATTAGTTCAAATTGCATTGTATTGCTTCCAAAAGAAACTATAAAATATAATACTTTTTTTGAAAGTAATCTTTTTGATAAAAATTGTGAAGTTAGTGCAGAATACAAAAGCAATAAAGTTTTCACAACATTTTACTCTGGAGATAAATTAATTGAGGTTTATGATCTTAGCAAATAACTCAATGAAAAAAATATTATTAATTAGTTTATATTTATGTATTATAATTTTTTCTAGTTCATTTGCACAATTTAAATCGAAAGATTTAGAAATAATTTTTACAGACTATAATATTAGAAACGAAAATAGAACTTTTATAACACTAAAATTTGAATTGACAAATAATAGTTTAGATACAATCTATATTTCTAAAAACAAAATTTCGGTGCACGTTTATAAAAACAAAAAGGAAATCTATCCTTTTAAACCATCGTCAGGATTAGCATATTTTAGAACTTCAAAAATTAAATCAATAATTTGTAATGAAAAAACTTTAGAAGAAAAACAAATAGAAACTTTAAAGGACAAATTTGCGCAAAATTTATTTAATAAAAAGTATGGTAATTTAATTATTGAAAATAAAAAATACATCATCGAAGATGTAATCAAGAAAAATTGTTTAGTAATTTTACCTAAACTATCTATTGAATATCAGACTGCTTTTACAAGTGATAGATTTGATAGTTCTTGCGAGGTCTCTGCTATTTATGATACTAAAAAACCTTTTGGAGTTTATTCAACAGGAACTAATAAAGAGGAAATATATGATATTGATAAATAAAATTTAATTAAAAAAAATGAAAAAAATAATTTCAATACTGTTTATTTGTTTGTTTTTGTTGAGTAACTCAAAAAAAGAAAAGTTAAATCTAGAAATAACATATTTAGGATATACAATAAATAAGTTTCAAAAAAATAGTCCTTCATTAAACTTTGACGTTACTAATTCAAGTAATGACACTATTTTTATATCTAAAAAAAATATAATTATTCATGTTTTAAAAAACAATAAAGAAATAAAAAGGGATAAAAATTCTATTGGATTTCCTTACTTTATTAGTACTAAATCCAAATTTCACAATTGCAAAGAAATTGTAAACGAAAAAAGAAAAACTGATTCAATCAAATTAATTTTTTCAAAAAAAGTTTATGACAAAAATTTTAATTCAAGTAATAATTACAAACCCAAAGATGCAGACGATACAATAAACTATATTAGTTCGAATTGCATTGTATTACTTCCGAGGGAAACTATAAAATATGAAACTTTTTTTGAAAGTAATCTTTTTGATAAAAATTGTGAAGTTAGCGCTGAATACAAAAGCAATAAAATTTTCACAACATTTTACTCTGGAGATAAATTAATTGAGGTTTATGATCTTAGCAAATAACTCAATGAAAAAAATATTATTAATTAGTTTATATTTATGTATTATAATTTTTTCTAGCTCATTTGCACAATTTAAATCGAAAGATTTAGAAATAATTTTTACAGACTACAATATTAGAAACGAAAATAGAACTTTTATAACACTAAAATTTGAACTGACAAATAATAGTTTAGATACAATCTATATTTCTAAAAATAGAATTTCAATTCATGTTTTTAAAAACAAAAAAGAAATATCAAACTCTAAAATTTATCCTGGTTATCCCTATTTTAGATATTCTAAAATAAAAAATGTAGTTTGCCAATTAAAGATTGAAGAAGAAAACCAAAAAGAGGTACAATCTATAAAATTTTCACATAAACTAATTAAAAAAAAGTTTAAAGATTCTTCTATTTTGGATAATTCGGTATTTGAAAGTGTTATTAAAGATAATTGTTTAGTTATTTATCCTAAACAATCTATTGAATATCAAGCACTTTTTATAAATGATAAATTTGATAGTTCTTGCGAGGTTTCAGCAGTTTATGACAAAAAAAAACCTTTTGGTATTTATTCTTCAGGTAATAAAATAATGGAAATTTATGACATTGATAAATAAAATTTGATTCAAAAAAATGAAAAAAATATTTTCAACATTCATAATGTTTAGTTTACTCAATACGATTTATTGTCAGCAAAAAATTAAAATAAGTATACAAGATGATTTTTTATCTGATGGTAAAAAAGTTAATGTATTATTAGTTAACAACACTAACTTTAATTATTGTTTTTTAATGGATACAATTAATTTTGAAAGGGACATTCCATATTATAAAAATGATTTTTTTAATCCCAAAATAATTTTGTTTGATAAAAAAAACCATGAAATACCTATTGAAATGAACATTATTCTTCACTCAAAAATAAATTATGATTCATATTTAAAAACGCAAAAAAAATATAATTTGATAATTGTTAAAAAAAAGCAGAAAATTATTTTAAAAGTTCCATTTGATATCATAGTAAATTATAAACATCACAAAGAACCTTCTTTTTATGAATTAAATAAAACTATGTCATATTCTGGCAGAATAGAATATTTTGTTAAAGAAAATTTTATCGTTAATAATTTAAAAAATCAGAAAATTGACTCTTTAAGAAAAAGAGGTATTATTGTTTTTAAAGGTAATTTAAAATCAAACAAAGTTCCTATGGTTTTTGATAAATTATAAATGTCTTGGGCGTTGCCCGAGCCAAAATGATGTTCTTTGACAGAGGTTACACTGGACACGAGCATTTGCAGAGTGTTGGTTTAATCAACATGAATGCACGTTTGTATGATGCGAAACTGCATCGATTTTTGCAGGCAGATAGTATTTTGCAAGATCCAAGCAACACGCAAAATTATAACAAATATGGATATTGTGTAAATAACCCCTTGCGATTTACTGACCCAAGTGGTAACGAATTTGTAATTTTAGGGTCACTATTACTCGCAGCAATAGTTACAGGTACAGCAGTGAGTATTGCAGTTTATATTGGTACTAATTTATATTTTGGCACACCCATTACTGCTGGAGGAATAATTGGAGCGGCTGTAATTGGGGCAATTTCCGGGGCTGTAACCTGCGGAATTGGTAATGCTGCCTCAAGTAGTTTTGCGAATTTTTACTCTAGAGCAGCGTTTCAAGCATTGTCTCACGGAGCCTTTCAAGGAACGATGACTGCAATACAAGGAGGTAACTTTTTTGCAGGATTTTTAGCGGGTGCGTTGAGTAGTATTGCAAGTAGTGCTTGGGGCGGTGGAAAAAGTTATGATGTTGCAGGTGACAAAGGGGTAGCGGTAGCAGGTGGTTTCAAAGGTGCTAGTCACTTCTTAAAACTAAACAACGCAGCAGGAACTTTGTTTTTTGGAGCATTAGCAGGTGGTGCTGGTGCAAGTTTGGGTGGTGGTAATTTTTGGCAAGGAGCCGTTACAGGACTTGTAGTTAGT
>JANPDC010000098.1:0-30799 GCA_031431275.1 Bacteroidota bacterium | reverse complement strand
CAGGTTGGGGCGATGTTGGCTCTGGTATGGGCGACGGCATCAAAACCGTACCGAACAAATTGCGCGTGCAATGGGTAGCCTATGCGGAAGAATGCGTTTATGAAATAGACACAGACGTTGATTATGACAAAATGGTCAAGTACTTCAAAGAGGGATATCTTGATAGTATGGTTTTTTTTAACAAAGGAGGAAAATATGAAAAAGAAACTTACAATGCAATAGTAGTAGGTTATGCACCAGGTGGAGCGGTATATGTTTGGTTACATGGATCAGGCAAGCAAGTAGAGATTGGACGGTATCAGGGAAAAAAAGTAGTAATCTCAAAATCTGAAATTGAAAAACTCGATGGATTTGAAAAACTCATGCTACAAAAATCAGAATGCGCGCGCATCATGAACAATCCAAAAATTGTGCCACCAGAAGTTAAGGAAGCCAATAAAGATAGACCATTACCCATTGGATTGTGGGATACTTACCGAGAACGTTTTTCTTGGAGACCTATTTATATTTCAAATCAAGAAGGCTGGTCAGTTTTTGATAACCGAATAGAGATGTTTAGTGGAGAATTTGAAGAACTATTCGACCAAAATTTAATTAAAAATGAATATTTTAAAAGAGGTGTTATAAAGCACATTGTTATTAGTTGGAGAGATAAAACAGGTCAAAACTACAGTGGCACTTTAGATTTTGACGAAAAAGAAATTTTTGCAGCTTATCATGAAATTTTTAAGGACAAACCAGATGGATCAGCGGAAATAGAATTCAGAATTAATATACCAAATAATGACATAACAGTTTTCATAAAGGGAAATGGAAAAGAAATAGGATTAAATCAAAAGACAATAGTTGATATTTTTAAATCACGCAAAAGAAGATAAAAATGGGTCAGACATTTGTATACAATACAGGAGAAGCAGAAGAATTTAAAGAAGAACTAAAAGTTGTTTTTGGTGTTTTTATAGATGTTGAATTCCATAAAAAAGTTTAAAAAATGAAAATCAACCTACTATCACTCGTGCTTCTGCTCACTATCAGCAGTTCCTGCCAAGACAAAAAACAGCAAAAAAAGATGCAAGAAACAAAAACAGAAAAATTCAAATACGAAGCCACAGGCAATTGCCCCGTGGGTTACCCAGTAGAAGTATATCGAGGAGGTTTCGAAACCGAAGATGGCGGCTACATCAGTCTGCAAGCAGGCACACATACAGGCATTGCAGGTTGGGGCGATGTTGGCTCTGGTATGGGCGACGGCATCAAAACCGTACCGAACAAATTGCGCGTGCAATGGGTAGCTTATGCGGAAGAATGCGTTTATGAAATAGACACAGACGTTGATTATGACAAAATGGTCAAGTACTTCAAAGAAGGATATCTTGATAGTATGGTTTTTTTAAATAAAGGAGGAAAATTAGAAAAAGAAACTTACAACGCAATAGTAGTGGGTTATGCGCCAGGGGGAGCAGTATATATTTGGTTGGCAGGCAGTGACAAGCAAGTAGAAATTGGGCGATATCAGGGTAAAAAAGTAGTAATATCACAAGCCGAAATCGACAAACTCGATGGATTTGAAAAACTTATGCTTCAAAAAACAGAATGCGCACGGATCATGAACAACCCAAAAATTGTGCCACCAGAAGTTAAGGAGGCTAACAAAGACAGACCATTACCCATTGGATTGTGGGATACTTATAGAGAACGCTTTTCTTGGAGACCAACCTTTGTTTCTAGACAAGATGGATGGTCTATGATTTATTGTAGATTAGAAATGTTTAATGGGGAAAATGAACGTTTGTTTGATCAAAGTTTAGTTAAAAATGAAATTACAAAACGGGCGATTCCAAAACTTATAAATTTCGCATGGCGTGATAAAGCAAGTCAGGTATATTCGGGTACTTTTTGGTTTGACGAAAAAGAAATTTCCGATGCCTATCACGAAATTTTTAAAGATAAAGCCGATATCGAAGCAGAAATAGAAATACGAATTAGTACGGGAAATATGGATATTACGGCTTTTATAAAAGGTAACGGAAAAGAAATAGGTGTTAACTTAAAAACAAAAGCAGAGATTTTTAAATCTGATAAAAAATGGTAAATCATGGGGCAAACATTTGTTTATAATACAGGTAAAGCAGAAGTAGAAAAAAAGCATCTTGAAGTAACTTTTGGAGTATTTATTGACGGAACACTCAACAGCAAAGAAAATACCAAATTGCGGTTCAAAGTCGAAGGTAAAGATGATCCTTTACAAGAAAAAGGAGACGTTCAAAGACCTGCAACGGCTGCAGAAAAAAAAACCTATCATGACGCTACAGATACCAATGCTATTTTAGATTGGGCTAAACGTCAAGTAGATTTGGGCGGTTATGGTCCTTCGTCGAGTTATACCAACGACTACACTAACGTGGCTCGAAAATGGTTTTGCACGCAAGAAAGTTATCGTGCCTATGTGGAAGGTATGGGAACAGAGGATTTCAAAGAAGATGTGTCCGATGGGTACGCCTTTGGTTCTGGACTCACGGGCATTAGAGGTAAAGTCCGAAAAGCTTGCGAAAAGTTAGCAGATAAAATAGTTAATGAAAAAAATAAAGGTGATAATGGTACAAAAATCCTAACTCAAATCACAGTTGATATTTTTGGTTTCAGTCGAGGTGCGGCATCGGCACGCAACATGGCATATGAAATTCGAAAAAGTGCCTACGCTCCAAAAACAAAAACCCTACCAGATGGGTACTATCCTCCTAACCCATATTCGCAAAATGACAGTCAAATCCGAAAATACAAACAGGCACTGGTAGACAAAGATGGTCTTGAAGTTGATCCAAGCATGCTTGTTGATGGCGAAATTCCCAAAAATGGTTATTTGGGGTATTGCTTATTGAAAAAAATTAGTGCCGAAGAGTTGAAGGATATAAAAGTTTACATAAACTTTCTTGGGGTTTACGATACGGTATCATCCTATTATGAAGCTGGGGATTCACTAGGTACATACAACCAAGAGGGTAAAGTAGTAGATGAAGGAATTGTATGGAAAGGTATCAAAAAAACGGGTATGGGTATGAACCCATTGGGAGATTCAAACCCCTTCTCAGACGACGAAAAAGAGCTCAATTTGCACGATTTAGGGACAATTCAACAAGCAGTACATTTCACAGCAGCCGATGAGCATCGTGTCAATTTTTCGCTCACACGAATGAAAATTGGCATCGAAAAAAACTTTCCAGGAGTGCATTGCGACATTGGTGGCGCCTACGAAACGAGTTTTGAAAAAAAGATTAAAATTGCAGAACAAAATATTACTGGCGGCATACTCAAAAGCATAGTAGGAACTTCCAAAGTCGGAAGAGTAAAAGAGGAACTCCTCAAGGAGCATTGGTTCGATAACAGTGATGAAGATAATAAACAAATTTGGATTTCAAGCACTTTAACAAAACTGACATTGGCCAGTAAACGTTTTATAAAAAAAGAGTACAGTTACATTCCGCTGCATTTCATGGAAGAATATTGCCGTGATACACCAATGGTAAATTATTTTACGGAAAAATCAGAGGAAAAATTTAGTATTGCACACGATGAAATCTTAGTAGAAGCAAAAAAACATCTTGAGCCCTACGTCATGAATAAAGGAGAATCGCAATGGCAATTTATTAGTGATGAAGAACTTGATGAAAGAAAAAAGAAACGCGAAGAAGCAGCAGCAGTAGCACTAGAAAAAGAGCGTGAACAAAACAGACAAGAACAAATGCGCCGAGAAGTCGAGGAACAATTGAAAAGTCCAGAAGAAATGCAACCTGTTTACGACAATTTGAATCCTGATTATTACAGACCAAAGGTGGTTGAATTAGAGCCTAAAAAAGAACTAGATCTAATGAAAGAAGGCGACCCAGACAAACCAATTACTTTGCAAGAGGTTGTAGTTACAGCACGTTCGCCTCAAAAACTTTTAAGAATTTTAAGAAATAAATACCTTCATTGGTCAGCAGATAACGCAGGAGTTGGTCTTGAGGGAAGAGAAGATAGAAAACGAGAGGAGTTTCCAAAAGCATAGCACAAAATGTACAACCAAGTAGTAATGCAAGATGAAAATGAGGTAAAAATTTTGCTCCCCACAGAAAGTGAAGAAAGACAATATCGATTTATAGATGAAATAATAAAAACCAAGGGAAAAACACAAGAAATAACAACAATAAAAAGAGACATAGCCATTCGTTTTTCGGGAATTGAAAATAATTTATGGCGCTATCAACTCATTTGTTTAGATTACAAAATTGAAGCCAAACACCTTGGTTCAACCAGTATTTTAAGAAAAAAAGTCAATGTTTTCAATGAAGTCATCGTTCATGTAAATCAAAACGGAACCCTAGTTTCAGTTTTAAATCTAGAACAACTTCAAAATCGTTGGCTAATAGCAAAAGAAGAATTACAAAAAAAGCATGAAGGAGCCGTTTTAGAAGATTTTTTATTCGATTGCGACACGTTAGTAGAAAACAAAGAAAACGTATTAAAATACTTGCAATCAAAAGAAATGTATGGCTTGTATTTCAACAGTTGCTTAGGGTATCACGACATGAGAAAACCAAGATTTGAAGAACTAACCATACATATCGAAAAACGAATACAACAAGACCGACATAGCCAACATTTGCAAAAAACGTTCAGTCACGATGCAAAACTAGTTTTTAAAATTGCGACCGAAGAAAAAAAACAAGAAAGCGAATTTACATATAAAAACCATCAATTACAAGAAGCTTTTTTAGACGTAGAAGAGCCCAACATAATCTCTAAATATTCCGTAGTATGCCTGACCCAATAACTCCGCCAAATGCCATTGCTCAATTTGAGGCCGAAGGAAGCAAAAAAACCGCAGCGGTTGACAAAAAAGAAAAAGAAAAAGACAAAACCGAAGAAGATCAACAATATGTCATTGATGGAGCAATGATTAAATGCACCTCTTGCATGGTGCCAATTGGTACTTTGAAAGTGAATTTTGATACGCCAACCATTCAAAACAAATTAGCAGCAACCGTGAAAGAAAAAAGTGCTGCAAGTTTGCAATTTATGGGTAACTGTCTAAAAAGTCCCAAGCAAGCCATTCCGTGTAAGGCCGTAATGAGCCTTGGCGAATGGGAAAATGTTGGAACAACACTAATTCAAGATCAAAAACCACTCATCAAAAAAAGTACCATCAAATGTAATTACAACGGGGGCGATACCATTGCATTTGTGAACAGCGGACAAAAAAATGTGCCAAGTGTAATTGATGGAAAAGAAAAAGAACCAGTTAAACCAAAAATTTTAGATGCCTATTTTGTTAAATTGACCTCTCAAAAAGGAGCAATTATTGAAGAAGAGATCGAAGTTATTGATAAAAAAACAAAAAAGAAAATTAAGAAAAAGAATAAAGTTCAAACAAAAAAAATAGTAGCCGAGAAAATTAGTGAAAGAGGATTGAGTTATCAGGTGGCTCTAGTAGTAGAAACGGAAGGACTATCAGGAAAAAAATTAAAGGTTAAAATAAAAACTGGGAAAAATAAAGTTTTGAGCGATGTTAATGCATCAGTTTCATTCATCGATATGAAAGATGTAGACAAAGTATCAGATCCAAAAAAATATAAAGACGTAACAGCAGTTGGAGAATTTGAAATCGAAGTTGACAATTTTGCTAAAAATAAAGAAATAGAGAATGCTGCCGATTTTAAAAACAAGGCTGTCTTGAAAATTATGTTAAATCAAAGAGCAGATGATTTATCATTTGAATTAGTGGAATTAATACTGGCTAATTCAGACAAAAAAGCCTCAGTATATATCGAAGTTGAATCAACAGAAAAAGACATTGAGTACAAAGGCAAGACCGGTATTGGAGGTTTAAATAATACTTTTTTGAACGAAGAAGGAAAATATTTTGCAATTAAATATCTAGAACAAAAGTGGGTTGAAACAGCACGGTTGGAGCGTAAACTGGGAGTTACAGAAGCAACACAATGCGATCGAATCATCAACGAATATCATCAAATTAATAGAGAACACAAGCCAAAAGGTTGTGCAACAATAACTAATGCTTGGTGTGCATCTTTCGTTGGATGGTGTTTAAAGAAAGCAAACTATTCAGCACAATGTGATCCTGGTGCATACTCCTATGGAATTGTGAATACAAGATACAGAGCCTCACAAAAAACGGTAAAAGGTAAAGTTGTAAAAACTGATGAAAAATTCGATGACCCAATTTGGGCAAAAACAACTGAAAACAACAAACTTGCACTGGGTTCAATTTGCGTAGTAAACAACAAAAATCATGTGACTTTTGCAGTGGCTCAAAATAAAGAGGGAACTCATTTTTTTGGGCTCGGAGGAAATCAAGGCGATGCAGTAAAAGTGAGTCCATATAGTGTTAGAAATTCTAGTACCTATCCAATCGAATATACAATCTTAACTACCGATTATGAATTACCAATTTATTACAGAGATCTTAATAGCGATACCGTGGCGTAAACACTTGGTTAGAATCATATTGTTGGTAGTAACTCAAAATCTATCGGCTCAAGATTCTATATTTATTAAAAAAAAATGGACTGATTCATTCGGGAAAAATGCACTTATAGTAAAAGTAAATGCTTTGTGTAATCCTCTAAAACCACCTTTTGATGGTCATCCTTCTGTTATAGAAGCATCCTTGAAAAATAAAAAAGCCAATTTAAAAGTAATCTTTGATGATGCAGACTATCAAATGGAAATGATTTATTTCCGCGAAAAAAACATATGGTTTTTCACTTCGGATAAAAATACTGCTACGTTTATTCCCTTTTTATATTGTGGTAATTTAGATAATGATATTAAAATTTCATTTATTATTTTTTACAAAAACAAAAAATTTCTTTACCATGTAAAGTACAGATGTGATGATGAAAATAATTGTTTAGTTAATGAAAATTTGAATCTTGCATTAAAAGATATACCTACTCCAATAAAAAATCATTTTATTAAAAGGATAAAGAATAAAAATTTTAAAAGAAAATTGCTAACCTAATGTGTCTTAAAAAAGACAAAAAAATTATAATTTTCTGGTTGAATTAAGAATTGATATTTCTATTTCAGGATTTGTTGTTTTTTATCTCAAATCGCATCGTTGAAATTTAGAATAAAAATAAAAACAATAAATTATCCAAGCCTTTTATTCCAAAAGAAGAACCAACATAACCTCTAAATATTCCTTAGTATGCCTGATCCAATAACTCCACCAAAAACCATTGCCCAATTTGAAGCTGAAGGAAGCAAAAAAGCCACAGCGGTTGACAAAAAAGAAAAAGAAAAAGACAAAACCGAAGAAGACCAACAATATGTAATTGATATGGCGATTATAGAATGCAAAATGTGTACAGTTCCAATTGGGATGCTAAAAGTCAACTTTGACACGCCAACCATTCAAAACAAAAAAACAGCAACAGTAAAAGAAAAAGACTCGAAAAGTTTGATTTTTATGGGAACTTGTCTAAAAAGCCCCAATGCTGCTGCTCCCTGTGTTGGAGTGATGAAATTAGGCGAGTGGCAAGATGTTGGTACTTCGCTGGTACAAGATCAAAAACCACTCATCAAAAAAAGTACCATCATGTGCAACTATGGAGGCAGTAAAATTAAATTTTTGAAAAGCGGACAAATTAATGTGCCAAGTGCTATTGAACCAGTAGACAATAAAAAAGAAATAATTAGTGCCGTTTGGATAAATCACGAAACTAAAGAAGAAATAGAAGAAGGTGATGTTGGAGATGAGGTAAACATACTTGTTCAAACAAAGAATTATAATGAAGGCGACATTGTTTTTCTCGACATTACAGAAAAAGATGATGGTGAAGTAAAAGATGGAAAAACAATAATTACGGTTTCAGGAGCAGTAAAAGCCGATGGTTCTGCGGAATTAAAAAAACATCACACAATATAATTATGGGGACTTTGCAAATTAGTGGAAGAAGAGGATTTAGAGGCAGTCAATTAAAAGTAAATGCAGATCCTCTTATCATTTTTGTTTGTGGTTACTGGCATAGTACTATGCCCTATGCTGGAAAACATTGGGATGTTAGATATTGGGGTACAAGTTTTAGAGACTCAGCAAAAAAATATTTTGGTACCCAAAAAGAAATCTTTATAAACGGTGCAGGAAGATGGCATTCAAGTGGTGGTTCAAGATTCGATAGTGGTAAAAGATTTGCGGAAGATAGATTTGCTAACATTGAATCTGACTTTTATAAAGCAGTGTTTAAAGAGAAGCGAAAAATAATGATAGTATCACATAGCATGGGAGCAGCATATTCAGAGGGCATGCTAAATGTATTAGTATCCAAAGGTGTAAACGTACAAAAAGTAGCACATCTATCTCCTGCTGATACTTCTGGATTTTCTGCCAGTTTACCAAATATAACATATCAAATTGACATCGATTATGATCCTGTTTTAATGTATAAAAATTTGAACGATGCTACAGTATTAAGAGGTATTATAGCCTCTGGAATAGCTAAGAATCCTAATAATGATGAATATGGTCATATGTATACTAAAAGTGAAGCTTTTGTTTGGAATTGGTTTGAAGATTTAGAAAGAGTACAACTAAATTTTGTGAATGAAGAAATTAAAATTCATACAACCCCAGGAACAGGAATGGGATACGGAGGCGGAAGTTATAGAATTAAACAAAGAAATCACACGGCAACGAATCTAATACATAATTCAGTTTTTAAAAGAATCATGAAAAATGGAAAATTTTATTTTTATGATGAAAGGTCACAAAAATATTATACAGAAGAATACCTTAGATAATCTATTATATAATTCAGTTTTTAAAAGAATCGTGAAAAATAGAAAATTTTTATTTGTATGATGAAAAGTCAAAAAAATGTTATAAAGAAGAATTATGAAAAAGAAAATAATTATAGTTTCAGTAATAATATTGTTTATTTATTTATTTTTTAGATACGCAGGACTTGTAATTTTTTGGCTTGTAACTCCTGGTGACGGAGAGTTAATACCTACTGAAAAAATTCTTTTGGAAGAAATTAAAACTAAGAGTAAGGCATTAGATGTTTGGAGAGAACCACAATATAACATTTCAAATCCTAAAGACACAACAACCTACAGAATAATCATCAGAAAAAACGAAGTAAACGGAATAAGAAATATTGATAGTTTAAAAAATGAAGCAGTAAAAATTTCAAAAAAAATTGATGAATCACTAAATCTTAATGATAAATTTATAAATTATGAAATTATTTATGAGTTTGTAGGTCATAAAGATGAATCATTCAAGTTTAAAAGAAATAAAGTACCAAATTCAAAAAAATGAGATAGGTACTGTCTTGAAAAATTCAAAATTCTACATTTATTATAAATTATGGCAACAAAAACATTAACAATATCTGGAGCAAAAGGATTTAGTGGCACTTCGTTAAAAGTTATAACTGGAGGCATAAAAGGTGTATCAAAAGTGTCTGCAATGAGAATTTTAGATGAAATTCATAATACTTTTTACGATAATAAATTTAAAAATCTAAAGAAATTATTCAAGTTAGATACTGATGATTTAACAATGAAAGAAATTAATTTGTCATCATTTGAGAGTGCTATTGCAGGTTTAAACACTGATGAAAGATCAATGGCATATGCCTATTTTTTGGCTATCAACACTTCTGAGACACATTACGTAGATATGACAATGACTTATGAAACAATTAGCCCTTTTGCAATATCTGTATTGCATTTACCTGCTAAAAGTAAAGGAATTGTAGCAGATAATAATTACGGGGGTGGTGCTAATACTAGTTATGGTAGTGGAACTATGACAATAGTAGTAATGGATTCCAAGGTAGATATTGGGGACTTTACATATGCTCCAAATGGAGTTAATTATCCAAGGTTTTCTACTCCAGCAGAATTATTATCACATGAATTACTAGGACATGGACACAGTAGAGTAATTGGTTCTTCTAAATTTGGACATGAAGATGCTGTTCAAATGAGTAATTTATATTGGAGAACTAGAGGTTATTTCAATTTTTACAGAGATGGAACTTCGCATGGAAGTGGAGTTAAATTAACTAAAGCAAAGGCAAATAGTATTCCGTCACATTTTATTAAATAGAACATTAATTAATTTTAATAGATCAATCATGAAATCAATATTTTATTTTATTCTATTATTTTTTATTTCAATAACTAATTGTAAAGAAAATGAAATCAAAAAAAAGCCAGTAAGTATAATAGATGAAAAAGTTATAGAAGCAAATAAAATTTTAAGTGTAAAGTTTAATTCAAGTCTAATTTTAAAATGGGATGTCAATAAAAGTAATTTTGTACTTGATTCATCTTATAATTCTATTAAAAAGCAAAAGAAGAATCTATCGGAACTAATAGAAAATATTTCAAATAATGAAAATCTAAACATAAGTATTTGCTCAAAAAAAGGAAATTTAAAAAAAGGGGATATTGCATTCTTGTATTTAAAAAGTATTGGAAAAATAGAATTGTTCAAATGCCTGCACCTTCAATTTGATTTATACAATCAAAATTGCCTTTATCCAGATGAATTACTTGACTATGTTGAAAAAAACAGAATCAAAGTAAAACAACAAGTAAAGACATGTTTGAAAGAATTATAAAAAATAGGAATTCTATTTTTAGTGAAGTCGTTTAAATTTTTTTGATTTCAGCGAAAAATAAGAGTTTTTGTTACAGATTATAAGTTTTTACAATTGCATAGCATCACTACGGAGTTCTAAAAACTTAAAATATGGTGCAAAAAGACTACTTTGTAGCAAATCGGAAAAAGTTTAAACGACTTCAGTATTAAAAAACTACAAAATCATTACATATAGAAAATATTAAATATTTATGATTTCAATAGTTACAATCTTAACTACTGATTATGAATTACCGATTTATTACAAAGATCTTAAAAGCGATACTGTGGCGTAAACACTTGTTTAGAATCATGTTGTTAGTAGTAACTCAAAATCTATAAGCTCAAGATTCCATACATGTCAAAAAAATGGACTAATTCATTTGGGAAAAACGCACTTACAGTAAAAGTAAATGATTTATTTCCGCGAAAAAAACATATGGTTTTTCTCATCAGGTAACCTTACTGTTACGTTTATTCCTTTTTTATATTGTGGTAATTTAGATAATGATATTAAAATTTCATTTATCATTTTTCACAAAAACATTTTTTTTACCATGTAAAGTACAGATGTGATGATGTAAATAATTGTTTAGTAAATGAAAATTTGAATCTTGCATTAAAAGATATGCCTACTCCAATAAAGAATCATTTTATTAAAAGAATAAAAAATAAAAATTTTAAAAGAAAATTATTATCCTAATGTGTCTTAAAAAAGACAAAAAAATTATAATTTTCCAGTTGAATTAAGAACTGATATTTCAATTTCAGGGTTTGTTGTTTTTTCATTTCAAATCGCATCGTCAAAATTTAGAATAAAAATAAAAACAATAAATTATCAAAGCCTTTTATTCCAAAATAAGAGCCCAACATAACCTCTAAATATTCCGTAATATGTCTGATGCAGAAGTTCCACCAAATGCAATTGATCAATTTGAAGCCGAATGCGACAAAAAAGCCGCAGCAGTTGACAACAAAGAAATAGAAAAATCTGATCATGAGGAATATGTTAAAATAAAAAACAAATTGCTATGAAAAACCTATTTTTATTTTTACTTTTAACCCAGTTGGTTTCTTGCCAAAAAAAACCAACACCACCACAACCCATGACCACAAGTGTAAACGCTTTAGAAATCAAATACAAACCCACAAACAATGTTCCAATTGGTTACCCAATTGAAGTGTATCGTGGCGGACTTTATTTAGAAAATGGCGATTTCCAGCCTCTAACTTTAGCAAATAATGCTGGATTAAGCGGTTGGGGTGCCTCAGGAGCAAGTATGACCGAGGCAACTTCCGTGCCTAAACGAATCAAACTCATTTGGCTGTCGTATGCCGAGGATTGTTTATGGAAAATAGATTACGAGTTACCACAGGCAGATGTAGACAAAATGAAAAAATATTTTGCCGAAGGATATCAAGATAGTGGTTTCTTTTTTAATAGAAAAGGACAATACAAACTAGAGACCTATGATTATGTGGTAGTGGGTTATGCTCCAGGCGGTGCCGTTTTTGTTTGGCTTTCGGGCAATGGAAAACAAGTAGAGATTGGGCGCTATCAAGCAGAAAAAACCACCGTGCCACAAGAAGAAATTGACCAGTTAGACAATCACGATCGTTTGTTGTTTGACCCTGTGGACAGAAAGCGTACCATGGACAACCCAAAAATTGTTCCTCTAGAAATTCGTGAAGCCCATAAAAACAAACCCATACCATTTGGCTTGTGGGATACCTACAGAAAACGCTTCAGTTGGCGACCAACCTTTGTATCAAATCAACAAGGATGGTCAGTTTTTAAAACTCGTATGGAAATGTTTAATGGCGAATATGAATCAATGTTTGATCAGACAATAATAAAAAATGAATTTGTTAAGCGAGCAGTATTGAAGAATATTGTTATTAGTTGGCGAGACAAAACAGGTCAAAACTATTCAGGGACTTTTTGGTTTAACGAAAAAGAAATATTTGATGCTTATGCTGCAATTTATAAAGACAAACCCGATGGCGAAGCAGAAATAGAAATACGTATCAGTAGGGGAAATATGGATATTACCGCTTTTATAAAAGGAAACGGAAAAGAAATTGGATTGAACAAAAAAACAAAAGTAGATATCTTTGAATCTGATAAAAGAAGGTAAATTATGGGACAAACATTCGTATACAATACTGGTAAAAGCCCCACCCAGCATCCCCAAAAGGGAGGAACACAAATAAAACTAAATAAAAAAACCATGAAAAATTATTTAATAACCCTTGGTTTATTATTAACTTTAACCAGTTCCTGCCAAGACAAAAACAAACAAAAAACACCACAGCCCATGACCACAAGTGTAAATGCTTTAGAAATCAAATACAAACCCACAAACAATGTCCCAATTGGTTACCCAATTGAAGTGTATCGTGGCGGACTTTATTTAGAAAATGGCGATTTCCAGCCTCTAACTTTAGCAAATAATGCTGGATTAAGTGGTTGGGGTGCCTCAGGAGCAAGTATGAGCGAAGCAACTTCCGTACCTAAACGAATCAAACTCATTTGGCTGTCGTATGCCGAGGATTGTTTGTGGAAAATTGATTTTGAACTACCACAGGCAGATATAGACAAAATGAAAAAATATTTTGCCGAAGGATATCAAAATGGCGGAGTTTTTCTACATACAAAAAATTACAAATTAGAGACCTATGATTATGTGGTAGTGGGTTATTCTCCAGGAGGTGCTGTTTTTGTTTGGCTTTCGGGCAATGGAAAACAAGTAGAGATTGGGCGCTATCAAGCAGAAAAAACCACCGTGCCACAAGAAGAAATTGACCAGTTAGACAATCACGATCGTTTGTTGTTTGACCCTGTAGACAGAAAACGCACCATGGACAATCCAAAAATTGTTCCTCCAGAAATTCGTGAAGCCCACAAAAACAAACCCATACCATTTGGCTTGTGGGACACCTACAGGGCACGCTACTCGTGGCGACCAACCTTTGTGTCAAATCAAGAAAGTTGGTCTATGATTGATACTCGAATGGAAATGTTTAATGGCGAATTTGAGGAACAAGTTGATCAAATTTTAATAAAAAATGAATTAACTAAACGAGCCATTCCTAAAAAAATAAATATAGGTTGGCGAGACAAAACAGGTCAAAACTATTCAGGGACTTTTTGGTTTAACGAAAAAGAAATATTTGATGCTTATGCTGCAATTTTTAAAGAAAAACCCGATGGCGAAGCAGAAATAGAAATACGTATCAGTATGGGAAATATGGATATTACCGCTTTTATAAAAGGAAACGGAAAAGAAATTGGCATCAACCAAAAAACAAAAGTAGAATTATTTAAAGCAAGAACAAAATACTAAATCATGGGACAAACTTATGTATATAATATTGGTAAAGCAGAAGTTTCTGACGAAGAAATTGAATTAACTTTTGGAGTTTTTATTGATGGCACACTCAACAACAAAACCAACAAAGAAATGCGTGATAAACACAGCAGAACAAATAAAGATGGTAATGTGAATACAGAATTGACGAACGATCAAATAGAAAAAAAAGACGAAGAAGAATACAACAAAATAAAGTCTAAAGACAGAAAAAGAATTGGTGATTTAGTATCAAAAGAAAACCGAACTCCAGAGGAAGAAGCAGAATTAAAAACATTTTCAGAAAAAGACCGCTATTTAGTAGCCTCACACAGAGGACATTTTAACCCACTAACTTGGGATTGGAGTACCGAAAAAGCAGGGAGTGACAACAGTTTCAGTAACGACTACACCAATGTGGCAAGAATGTGGACCTGTTGTACCGAAGATTACAAAGTGTATGTGGAAGGCATGGGAACTGAGGACAACCTCAAAGACAGCCAAGATGGTTTTGCGTTTGGGTCGGGCAGAACGGGCATCAGAAGCCGAGTGCGACTGGGCTGTGAGAAATTAGCTGAAAAAATATTAATTGTTAAAAGAAAAGACAAAAAGAAAGTTCTAACTCAGGTAACAATAGATGTATCTGGGTTCAGTCGTGGTGCTGCCTCAGCACGCAATTTTGTCTATGAAGTAAACAGAAAAGGAACCTACAAACCAAAAAATGTGGAAGTCTTCGATGGCTATTACCCCACAAGCAGTAGCGGATCTGAAATGGGTGCTGCACCCATGAAAAAGTACAAAACGGTTCTTGGTGACGAAGACGGTATCATCATTGACGAGTCAGTGCTTGTCGATGGCATGTTGCCCAGAATGGGGCATTTAGGCTATTGTTTAGCAAAAAGTAAAGAATTCTCTTTTGAGGAAATTAATGATCTAACCATCGTAGTTCGCTTTCTAGGAATTTATGAAACCGTTTCGTCCTACTATGAGAGAAATAATCGCATTGGAGTCTACAACGACGAAGGCAAAATCGAGGACGATAGTGCTTTAGCAAAATTACCTGTGCAAGCCTTTTCGAATCAATTTCTTGACGATGTAGCAGAGTTGCACCTCAACGATTTTGGTTATGTTCAAAAAATAGTACATTTCACGGCTCAAAACGAACACCGTGTTAATTTTGATTTAACACGAATGCCAGGTGCAAATATTGTAACTCGAATTGTCGAGAAAAACTTTCCAGGCGTGCATTGCGACATTGGTGGAGCCTATGAAAATGAAACCGAAGTAAAAGAAAAATTGGAGCTTGCACGTTATCACCCAAATGGTTTAAAAAAGTTGAGACAAGAACTCATCGACGAACATTGGTTCAAGGAAGATCAAATAGACATTGACGGAAAATTTTTAAATTTTATTTCAGTAGGGGCTTTTGCCAGAACCATAAACACAAAACGTTTTGTCAAAAAAGAGTACAGTTACATACCGTTGCAATTCATGGAGGAATACGCTCGAAAAACGCCAATGAAAGACTACATAACTTCCAAAACAGAAGTCAAATATCCTATTGATGGTGATGAATTATTGATAAATACAAAAAAACATTTGTACCCATATGCTTTTGATGAAACAGGTGAAATTTCATCGTGGGAATTTGAAACTGATGATGAAATTGCCAAG
The DNA here is from genome assembly GCA_031431275.1 of Bacteroidota bacterium. Classification (GTDB taxonomy): domain Bacteria; phylum Bacteroidota; class Bacteroidia; order Flavobacteriales; family Flavobacteriaceae; genus Flavobacterium. The sequence goes on along the minus strand of JANPDC010000098.1, from coordinate 15,118 downwards.
AAAAAAGCAATAAAAGAGGCAGAAAAGGAGCGTAAAGAACAAGAATTATCAGAACCACTTTATGATTTGAATCAAGAAGGCGATTATTACAGTCCAAAACCACTATCTGATTATATCCAAGAGCAAAAACAAGAAACGACACCAGAAGAAAAAGTGGATGCAAAAGTATTAGAAACAGTCGTAGTCAAAGGATTCAACTCTCAAACAGTATTGCGAAAACTCCGAAACGAATATTTGCATTGGTCAGCATCACGCAAATGGTTTGGCATGGAGCCACATTCTGATAGAAAAAGAAGAGAACATTTATCTTAAAATCTTTTTGGATGTACAATAAAGTAACAATGCAAGATGAAAATGAAGTAAAAATTTTGCTACCCACAGAAAGTGAAGAAACACAATATCGATTTACAAGTATCATAACAAAAACCAACGAGAAAATACAAGAAATAACAAAAATTGTAAGAAAAGTAGAAATTCATTTTTTGGGAGTAGAAAATAATTTGTATAAATATCAATTATTGTGTGATGAGTTTGATATAGAAGCAGATTTTTTGGGCACCGCACTGAAATTTATTCACGGACAACATATAAATATTTTTAAAGAAGTGATTGTACAAGTAAATCAAAATGGAACGATCGTGAGTTTAGGTAACGCAAAAGACCTACAAATGCGTTGGGCAACTTCTAGACAAGAACTCAAAGCGGAACATCAAGGAATTGAAATAAAAAATTATATCGAAGAGCATGATGATTTTTTTAGTGACAAAGAACGAATTCTAAAATACATGCGAACCAAAACCATGTTTGGATTATATTTCAATGATTGTTGGGGACATCATGATCTGAAAAATCCCAGATATGAAGGTTTGCAATTGAAGTTGGATACACCAAGAAAAACATACGACCGCCATACCTTGCATTTGGCAAAACCTTACAGCAATGATTCCAAAATGATTTGGAAAACAAAAACAGAAGAAAAACTACAAATTTGCGAGCTTATATTCAAAGACAATCAACTAAAAGAGGCTTTTTTAGAAATAAACGAGTTTAACAAAAAATCTAACTATTCTATATTATGCCTAAAAAAGTAAAAACTCCCGCACCAACTGACAATAAATTCGAAGCCGAGAACAAAGCCGCTAGTGGCAAAAAAATAGTCATAGATGGAGCCATACTAAAATGCGACTCTTGCTCAGTACCTTTGGGTAAAATGAAAGTAAATTTTGATACGCCAACAATTCAAAACAAAAAAGTGGCTACGGTAAAAGAAATTAACTCTAAAAGCATACGGTTTATTGGCACTTGCAATAATAGTCCACAAAAGGCAGTTCCATGCAAGACCTTTATGTTTCTGGGAGAATGGAAAAAAGTAGGAGACATGAAGGTGCAAGAACAATCTCCATTGCTGCAAGAAAGTACAATAAAATGCTCAAAAGGAGGTACAGTTTCTATCCATGATTCTGGGCAAATAAATATACCAGAACAAATCAACAAACTCGATAGCCAATTGCCACCGCCAGAATTGCCAGCCAAATGCATTGTACATTTTCGACCAAATGTTGCGTGGCGTGGAGAAGATTTTGGTTTTGATTGGTTTCGAACTGGCGATACTTCACTTTTAAATCCTTTTAAAAAACCATCTGAAGGCGATCTGAGTTACGAGGAAATTGTGGGCAATCATTATGATCCAGAATTTAAAAACATGATTGCCATTCACGATAACCCAAATTTTAAATTCAAAGCAAACCCAGAATTGTACAATAAATTAAAGCGCGTTTACAGACCGCATATTATTCCTTGGAAAACAACCGAAAAAGAATATTTTGTGCCTTGGCTTTCTTTATATCCTACAAAAAAAGCAAAATTATCTATTATCTTAGATATTGAAGAAGCACCAGATGTTTTGAGATTTGAACCCAACCCCAATTTTAAAATTACTCCAAATGAGTTTGCAGCAACTGGAAAAGGAAAATTAACAATACCAATAAACATCACGATTGAATGTTTAAAAGAGTTTGATTCAGACCAAACCATAGTTCTCAATGCAGTAAAAAATGGAGCAAAACTTGTAGCTGGTAAAATAAATGTTTGGTCTAATGAAGCGTCAAAACAAAAAAAAGCAAAACTTTTATTTTTGAAAGTAATTTTGCCACCCATGTCAAATCCAACAAAATCCGAAATTCCTGATATAAGTGATCAAAAGGATCTTTTTAATAGATATTCGAACCAAGCCTATGTAGAATCAAATCCGAATGAAGAAGTATTGGATTTATCTGCGGATAAAAACTTTTTGACAGGAGGAATCTATAATATGGGAGGTAAAGTCGCTGCTAGCTACAATGATCCCAAAATAGCACCAAAGGGTTTTGAAGCTTTGGAAGTGTATTTATATAAAAAACTTAAAGTACAACTTGCAAAAGTAGATAAAACTTCAGAAAACAAATATGCAAGTCATCAAAAATTAATATATATAAAAGAGGCTGGAGGACAAGTTAGAGCAAATGGAACACTATTTATTAATGGTGGATATGCCTCTGCTGTCGGAATAATGGTTTTTAAAGGTGCTCCACAAGATGTAGCTGCTCACGAATTTATGCATACGGTTGGTATGCCACATAGTTTTGACAATTCAAATTTTAGCCCAAATGCAAAATACACTTACCAATATAAAAAGACAGACAACGTAATGGATTATTCTATTGCTAATTTTAGTACCTGGAAATGGCAATGGGAAATAATTAACAACAATACAGAATGACGATTTTAAAAAAAATAATAGCACTTACTTTCATTTTTATTTTTGCACAGCATTCTTTTGCGCAAAAAAAAACACCTATTAATTCAAAAAAAACAGTTCTAATGATACCTGAAGTAAACAAAGAATTCGAAAAATTTAATTTTGAAAAATTCAATTCCAGAAAAGACAAAACTCCATATTCAGAATTTACGGAAACTTTAAAAAATGGAACCATAATAACAATGAGCGAGACAAACGCTGGAAAAAGTTATTCAGAAATAGAATCTGATTCCTATTTTCAAATTTCAAAAGGCTACTATCCAAACGGAAATATAAAAACAAAAGGACTATTTTTTAACGGTTCTGGCTTTCAAAAAGGAATTTGGTACGAATTTGATGAAAAAGGAAAATTGATTTCCGAAATTGATTATGACAAACCCTATAAATTTACTTTTGAAAACCTTTTAATTTTTTGTAAAAAAGAAAACATAGTACTTAAAAAAGGTTTTATAAATCAATCTACCTTTCACACCAATATTTTTAAGAAAAAATCTTCATCAAACGAAATCATTTGGGTTATTGAATGGCAAGATCCAAAATTACTTACGCACGAAGACACATGTTCAAAAGGAACAAGAACGTATAATGTTTTATTTGAAACACTAGAAATTGACGGAACAACGGGGGATTTAATCAAAAGATATTCAAATAAATAGTTTTTTAATAATCATTTAACTTTTTCGAGTTACCTACTCAATTACTACTATTTGATTCCAACAATAGTGTCGAATTCCTAGAAAAAACAAAACAGTTTTTAAAAAGAATCATTTAAAAAAGAAAATTATTTTTAGTATCAAAAAACCAAAAAATATTCACCAATAAAAAATATGAAATATTTAGGATTTGGATAATTACAATCAACAATTTTATCTAAAATTCTTCAAAAAATCATCTTTGTATGTTGGTGAAACTTCAATTTCTGAAAGGTCGTTTAAAGTCAAAAATCCACCTTTGTTATAAGATTTTACAAAATTCAAATTAATCATATGCGATTTGTGAACCCGTAAAAAAGGTAAGGGCAAAATTTCAGTAAAATGTTTCAAAAATCTGCAAACCATTTTCTTTTGACCGTTTTGCAAATAAATATCAGTAAAATTTCCGTTACCTCGAAGTCGAATAATTTCCTCCATTTTCACAACTTCAAAACCTTCAAGCGTGGGCAAAATAACTTGTTTTTTTTCTGGTTTTGTTTCTCGAAAATTTTCTAAAATAATTTTATTTCGATTAAAAATTTCAGAATTAGAAATTTGCTCTTGAACTTTGTTAACTGCAAGTATAAGTTCTTCAATACTAATGGGTTTCAGTAAATAATACGCAGCACTTTGATTCAAAGCTTTCAAAGAATATTCCGAGAAGGCAGTTACAAAAATAGTTTCAAAATGCAAATCTTTACAGGCTTCAAGAACATCAAAAGCATTTCCAAAAGGCATTTCAACATCAAGAAAAACCAATTGCGGCTGCAAATCATGAAGCATAGGAACAGCCTCTTTAATGTTCTGTGATTCGCCAACAACTTCAACTTGTGGACAATATTTACTCAAATAATTCTTTAAAACTTCTCTTGCTCCAAGTTCATCTTCTACAATTACAGATTTTATTTTTTGCATTTATATTTGTTTTATCCTAACAGGTTTTCAAAACCTGTTAGGTATTAAAAAAGTTACAAAGTCTAATTATACCTCCTAGGTTTTCCAAAACTTGTTAGATATTAAAAAAGTTACAAAGTCTAATTATACCCAACATTTTTCCAAAACTTGTTAGATATTAAAAAAGTTACAAAGTCTAATTATACCTCGCAGGTTTTTTCAAAACTTGTTAGGATATTTTATCAATCAAAGGAAAAATAATCTCCACAATCGTTCCAGATTGAGCTTCCTGTTCGCTTTTTTGGCTAGAGTTGGCGGCTATTTTTTCTCTAATTGTAAAAGAAATATCAGTTTTATATAAATCATTTAACAACGAAATTCGTTGTTTAGTATTATTCAGCCCAACAGATTTATGAACCATTTGGTTCAGTGTTTTTAACTCCTGACTTTTGGTTAACCCAATGCCATTATCGTCAATAATTACCCTAATTTTTTTATTATTTAATTCAAATTTCAAACTTAAAAAACCTTTTTTGTCCAAATAGCGTAATCCATGCCAAATGGCGTTTTCTAAATGAGGTTGAATAATCATATTCGGAATAAACGTTACTTCTGAATCGAGATTTTCATCAACAAAAATTTCAAAATCGAACTTGTCATGAAAACGCAAATGTTCCAAATCTAAATATTTTTTGAGTTGCTCCACTTCATTCGATAATGATACAAAATCTTTATTAGAATTTTCCATAATATTACGCATCAAATTCGAATACGAAGTCAAATATTTGTTGGCCTCGAGTTCTTTGTTTTGCGAAATAAATTGATTCACACTGTTGAGACTATTAAAAATAAAATGGGGGTTCATTTCTCTGCGAAGCGATTGCAAAGCAATTTCTTTGTTCTTTTTTTTGATGGAATAAAGCGCTTTTACAAGAAATCCGAAAATCAATAATAATAGCAAAACAGATCCAATCAAAACATAATTAAATCGATTTTTTCTTAAAATCAGTTCATCTTTCAGGCTTCTTTCTTTTTCTAGTTGTACAATTTTTTGCTCCGTGATTTGAAAAGTTTTAACATCAATCAAAGTGGTATCTTTTTGAATCAAAGCCTCAAAATTTTGAAGAAAATTGCTGTAAAGTTTTATGCTTTCTTTGTCATTTGATTTGTAAAAGGCTAGTAATTTTGTCAAACAGTTCTTAGCTTCGGTTGTATTCCCACTAAGAATGGCAATTTCATAAGCACTTCTTAGAGACTCAAGTCCTTTTTGCGCATAATTTTGCTTAAAATAAATGTTTGATAATTCTTGATTTTGAGCAATTTGTGTTTTAATGTCCTTTTTTTTATTTGCTTCCTTCAATAATTTAACATTTATTGACAAAGCCTCATCTAATTTATTGTCTTTAACCAAAGTTTTTGCAATTTCCGTTTCTAGTTCAATTATTTTTTTTGGCTTGTTTTTAGAGTATTCAATAGCGTTTTTGTAACTCTCAATGGCATCATCAGAATTGTTTAAGTTTCTACTATTTATGGCCTGTTGTTTGTAAGCTTCTGCAACTTCTTCGGTTTTATTATCTTTTTTCAATAAATCAATATTCGAGTTGACATAAACACGTTGCGAATTCAAATTCGAATTGTTGCGTAATCGATTAGCATCATTGGTATTTATTTTTTCTTCAGATTTATCTTTGGTAATTTCTCCAGCAACTTCATAACTTTTTATAGCATCATTAAATTTATTTTGAGATTCTTGTGTTTTTGCTAATTGACGGGTTACTCTGGTTTTATCTTCAACAAGGTTTAATTTTGAATAGCTTAATAATGCTTTTTTTAAATATTCTTCAGCTTTAGAATTATTGTTTTTAAGCGCAAACTCTTGAGCTAATTTTTCATAATTCTTGGCAATGTTCAATTCATCATTATCATTCAAAGAATTCTGTAATTCTTTAGAAACATTTGCAATTTTAGATTTCGAATTCTTTTTTTTATATCGAATTGTATCTTGAGCCATACAATCATGGGTCAAAACAAACATTAAAATTGAAACAAACATTGTAAAATAAATTTTTCGCATTTTTTTAATTATTCAAAATAATAATTTGGTAAATCTTGTTTTTCAAAACCTGCATTTAAAATCTCATTAATGTCAGTCACTTGTTCTCGAAAAAAACTTTAAATTCACCTTTGAATTTATCAGAATATTTTATTCGGTAAAACAGACTTATATTTTCTTCGAATCCATCAGGAACTTTTCTAATCGACTCTTTGAATTTTATTTCATCAACAAAGAACTCAAAAAAATGTTCTTCATAATCTTCATTTTTACCTATACCTTTATGATATTTTATATATTTCCCAATAGATAATTTTCCGTTTTCATGAATATCAATTTCAATGTTTCTGTACTTATTGTATTCAAAAACACAAAAAATTAGTAATGAAAGACCCATTGTTACATAAAATTTTTTACTCCATTTTTCACTCATTTTCTTTGCAATATCATAATGTAAAGTAAATCAATAAATAAACCATTCGCAAATAGTTTCACCAAGTCAAAAGCCAGTTTCACCATCTCTTTAAATTATCAGTTTAGTTTCAGTATAATTTTGTCATGTAATCTTAAAACTATTAGAAATCATGAAATCATTAAATTTAATTATCGCTATTTTGTTTGCAACTTCGGTATCATTTGCGGGAGAAAAAAATTCAAAAAAACCAATTGCTGTTGAAAACACCAAAATTCAAGTTGCTATTTTACTTGACACGTCTAGCAGTATGAATGGATTAATCGAACAAGCAAAATCTAGACTATGGAACATAGTCAATACACTAACGACCTTGAAGTATAATGGTCAAACTCCTGATATTGAAATTTCTTTATATGAATACGGTAATGATAGTTTGTCATCAGAATCGAATTACATTCATCAAATTGTACCACTTTCAACAGATTTAGATCTGATTTCAGAGAAATTATTCTCGCTTTCAACAAATGGTGGCGAAGAATATTGTGGAGCAGTAATTCAAGATGCAACCAAAAAATTGTCTTGGGGAAAAGAAAATAACAACATGAAACTAATATATATCTGTGGTAATGAACCTTTCAATCAAGGTCGAATTAGTTATCAAGAGGCAATTTCCGAAGCAAAGAAAAATAACATTTATATAAACACAATTTTTTGTGGAAATCAGCAAGAAGGCATAAATAGTTTTTGGAAAAATGGAGCTGATATTGGAATTGGAAAATTTTTCAACATTGATTCAAATAAAATAATTCAATATATCGAAACACCTTTTGATGATAAAATCACAAAATGTAATGAACGAATCAATAAAACTTACATCAATTATGGAGTGCAAGGTCGAATGAAAAAAGCCAATCAAGAAGTTCAAGATTCAAATGCAATGAATGTTTCAAAAGCCAATATGGCAGAAAGATCAGTAAGCAAATCGAAAGGTGTTTACAAAAACGAAAGTTGGGATTTAGTCGACAAAATGAAGAAAGATAAAAGTGCAGTTACGAATGCCAAAAAAGAGGATTTGCCAAAAGAATTCCAAAACAAAACTTCTGCGGAACTGACCAAAATAGTTGAAGAAAAAACAGCAGAACGAGAATTGATTCAAAAAGAAATTGGTGAATTGGCAAAAAAGCGTCAAGAGTTTATAAACATTGAGGCTAAAAAAACTAAATCTGTCGACGATTTGGGTAATTCAATTAGCAACTCGATTTTGACTTTTGCAAAAGCAAAAGGCTATTCTGTTGAAAAATAAATAAGTAAAGTAAAATTTAAGAAATCATGAAAAAATCAATTGTAATACTCGTAACACTATTTATAGCAATGAACTCAAACGCACAAACTCCATCAAAAGTCGATTTCAATGCTTACTTAGATTTAGCCAAAGAAGTCGAAATTTATAGAAAAGATCGAATGGTCAATCTTGTAACTTTTTTAGATTATGCAAAAGACAAAAAAACAATTATTTTGGACACACGTTCTAAACAAATGTACGATCAAAAACACATTAAAGGAGCAATAAATATCAATTTTTCTGATTTTACACAACAAAATCTATATGCATTGATTCCTGATCCAAACACTCGGATTTTGATTTACTGCAACAATAATATTGATAATGATGAACTAAGTTTTATGACAAAAGCAGTAATTCCTAAAGCAAAATTAACCAAAAAAGCCAATGAAAAGCCATTGACACTAGCCTTGAATATTCCTACATTCATAAACTTGTATGGATATGGTTTCAAGAATGTTTATGAACTTTCAGAATTAGTTTCAGTTTTTGCAAATCGATTAAATTTTGAAGGAACTTTAGCAGGATATTAAAAATAGGATTTTAAGTTAACAAATATTAATGTTTTACAAGCCACAGACCACAATTATTTACAACCAAAAGAAATCTTTTGAATCTGTGGCTAAAAATAAAATCAAAAAATATTTATAATTTATTTTGAAGAAAAGTCAATAAATCCGTGCTTTAGTAATTCAAACTTGAAATCTGAAACTTGAAATCTAAAAAATGTCCCAACCTTTTTACGATATTTGTTCTCTTAATAGAAAAGATAAAAATCTTCACACTATGAAAAAGACATTTTTGATTCTCGTACTTTTAGTTTCAGCAACCCTGTTTGCTCAAAAACCAATTTTCACTTCAGCAAGAGTAAAAGGCGCAACAGTATACTTCAACTCAGCAGAACTTTCGCAATCCATGTCGGTCTTTTTACCCAAAGGAACCAGCGAAATTGTGGTAAAAAACGTAGCCGATTATCTCAACGAGAATACAGTTCAAGTTGGTGCGCCAAGTTCAATAACAGTTTTATCGGTACAATTCACAAACAATTATATTTCTGAATTCGAAGTCGACGAGAACAATCCTGCCATCAAAAAAGTGAGGGATAGTATCACGTATTTGCAAAAAGAAGTTAATAAAATTAACATCGAAAAAGTCTCTAATTCAAAAACAATTGAAATTTTAGATAAAAACCAGCAAGTTTATGGTCAGAATTCAGGTTTGAATGTTCTGGAGTTAGTAAAACTCATTGATTACTATAAAATAAAGCGAACAGAATTGAGCAATTCGATGGTGCTTTTAGATGAAAAAGCAACAAAAATCAATGAAAAAATCACTCGTTTAAACACTAAACTCGAAGTCGATACTCAAAAAGAAGATAAATCCTCTAACGGAAAATTAATTATTCAGGTCATGAACGAAGTGGCTGGAAATATTGATTTTGATATCAATTATTTAACTCCAAACGCCTCTTGGAAACCTTTTTATGACTTGCGAGCTACAAGCATCAACGATCCCATCAACATGATGTACAAAGCGCAAGTGATTCAAAACACAGGAATTGATTGGAAAAAAGTGAAACTAACATTATCTAGCGGTAATCCAAATCAAAACAACAATCAACCTACTTTGAATCCTTGGACTTTGTTTTATAATAATCCTGTTGCAAATTCAAATGGTTATTTTAAAGACGAAGATGTAAAACAATTAAGCGAAGTTGTTATTTCGGCAGCACCTAGACAAAAAATGAAAGTGAAAGCCTCAAGCATGTCAGTTTCAACGGTTCAAGCCAATGACATTGAAAATCAACTCAACATTTCGTTTGATATTGACATTCCGTATGATATTTTATCCAACGGAAAAGTGCATAGTGTAGCACTAAAAGAAATTAAACTTCCTGCAACTTACAAGTATTATGCAGCTCCAAGAATCGAAAAAGAGGCTTTTTTGTTAGCCGAAATCAACGATTATTCAAAATTTAATTTGTTGCAAGGCGAAGCAAATATCATTTTTGAAGGAATGTATGTGGGTAAAACGTTCATCAACCCAAATCAAACTTTGGATACGCTTAGTTTGAGTATGGGAAGAGACAAAAAAATCTCAATCAAAAGAGATAAAGTAGTCGATAAATCTGGAACTAAATTCTTGTCGTCAAAAAAAGAACAAACTTTTACGTTTGATATAACGGTTCGAAATAATAAAAAAGAAGCAGCAGAATTATTGCTTAAAGATCAATATCCAATTTCGTCTGACAAAGATATTGAAATAGAGTTGCTACAAAGTGATAGTGCAAAAGCAAATACTGAAACTGGAATGCTAACCTGGGAACTGAATTTAAAACCAAACGAGACCAAGAAAATTCGAATAAGTTACAAAGTCAGATATCCAAAAGATAAAATCATTGGAAACTTGTAATAGTTTCAATCAATTAAAATTAAAAAAGTTATGAGCAATCATAACTTTTTTTTGTATTTTTACAAATCAGATTAAAACCCCAAAATCTTTTTTTTTAATTAAAATTAAATAAAGTTATGAAAAAATTATTTTTTCTATGTTTAGGGATTCTTCCAAGTATAGGGTTTTCTCAAACAATTGCAATTCAATCTTTTGCAACAGGTTTTTCTAGTCCTGTTGAAATTTCTCATCCAACAGACGATTCCAGATTGTTTGTTGTGGAGCAAAACGGAAAAATTAAAATTCTCAATGCGAATGGAACAACCAACGCTACTTCTTTTTTAGATGTTTCATCGCTAGTTAGCACTGGTGGCGAAAGAGGTTTGTTAGGTTTGGCCTTTGATCCAAACTACGCTACAAACGGATTTTTTTACATCGATTACACCAATCTTTCTGGTGATACTGTAATTGCAAAATATTCTGTGTCCTCAACAAATTCAAATGTTGCGAGCGCAACAGGAACTATTTTATTGACAATTGATCAACCATTTTCCAATCATAATGGAGGTTGTTTGAAATTTGGTCCAGATGGTTTTTTGTACATTGCAATGGGTGATGGTGGAAGTGGAGGCGATCCAGGAAACCGGGCACAAAACAACACCGAATTACTAGGTAAATTACTCAGAATTAATGTGAGTACAGTACCATATTCAATACCAGCAACAAATCCATATGTTGGAGTTGCGGGGGCTGATGAAATTTGGGCTATTGGTCTCAGAAATCCATGGAAATTTTCTTTCAACAGAAACAATGGTGATTTATGGATTGCAGATGTAGGTCAAGATTTGTTCGAAGAAGTAAACAAAGTTTCTAGTCCATTGCAGTCGGGTTTAAATTTTGGTTGGAAATGCAAAGAAGGAAATTCAAATTTTTCCTCGGGTTGTGTAGGATTAAGTCTAACAGCTCCAATAGCGGCAATTGATCACAATATTGGTTCTTGCTCTATTACTGGTGGATATGTTTACACGGGAGCTACATATCCTAGTTTACAAGGAAAATATTTATTTTCAGATTATTGTAATCCAAAAATTGGAATAATAGCATCAAACGGATCAGTTACCTATTCTACAAATTTTACAGGAAATAATTTCACAACTTTTGGAGAGGACAAAAATGGAGAATTATATGTTGCCTCAATCAATAACGGAATTATTTATAAAATAATAGATTCAAGTTTAGCTACCAATCAATTCGTTTCAAATTCGTTTAAAATCTATCCAAATCCCTCAAAAAACGAAGTTTATATTGAGAAAACTGATGGTGATTTTCCCATAGAAATTACAATTTTTGACATCAACGGAAAAAAACTTTGGAATCAAAAAGCAGAAGATATTTTAAAAAACACCATAAACACTTCTTTTTTGACTTCGGGATTGTATTTAATGAATATAAAAACAAATCAAGAAGCTACTTTTACTCACAAATTAGTGATTGAGTAATCAAGGTGCTGGATCGGGAATCATTTCGTGAATTTTATTAATTTCCGAAATGATTTCTTTTGATAATTTTATACCATGAGTTTTGATGTTTTCATTGAGTTGCTCCACAGAAGTCGCTCCTATAATGGTTGAGGTTACTAATTCTTGCTGTTGTACAAAAGCCAAGGCCATTTCAGTTAATGTCAATCCGCTTTCAATAGCTAACTTTTGATATAAATCAATGGCTTTTTTGCAGTTTTCATTAGTATATCTTGTAAATTGTGGAAACAAAGCATTTCGAGAATTGGGTAAAATTCCATTTTGATGTTTTCCAGATAACATGCCAAAACCAAGAGGCGAATAAGCGAGTAGCCCCACATTTTCTCGATAACAAATTTCGCCTAAACCAACCTCGAAAAGACGATTTAGTAACGAATATGGGTTTTGAATAGTTGCAATTCGAGGTAAATTGTGTTTTTCGCTTTCTGATAAAAAGCGCATCATACCAAAAGGAGTTTCATTAGATATTCCAATTTGTTTTATTTTGCCTTGTTTAATTAATTCGTCAAATGTATCTAGAATATCTTTGAAATTATCTTGCCATGCATCGTCGGTAATTGTAAAACCACGTTGTCCAAAAAAGTTCATTTTGCGCTCTGGCCAATGCATTTGATACAAATCTAAATAATCTGTTTGCAGATTCAAAAGTGAATTTTCAACAGCATTCGTTATGCTCTTTCGAGAAAAATCAAGTGGTTTTCGAATGTAACCCATGCCACGATTTGGACCTGCAATTTTAGTTGCTAAAACAATGTTGTTGCGATTGTTTGTTTTTTTGAGCCAAGTTCCAATATATTTTTCAGTCAAGCCCAATGTTTCTTGTCTAGCAGCAATAGGATACATTTCTGCTGTGTCAATAAAATTAATTCCTTTCTCGAAAGCAAAATCCAATTGAGCATGAGCATCTGATTCAGAATTTTGTTCACCAAAAGTCATTGTTCCTAGGCAAATAGCACTAATTTTTATATCGGAATTTGGTAGTGTAGTGTAGTTCATTATTTTGGGTTGGAATAAAAAGATATGGAATGGATTAAATATCAGAATTCAAATATAATCAGAATTAATGATAATTATTTACAAGTTTTCTTTAGTTTAAAAATAATATGAATCATTTTCAACTATGAATCCAAACCTACTCTTAAGTTATATTATTTAATTTTCATCATAGTTTACAAGTTATCATAATGCTTTTTTCTTTTGTTTTTATGAAAAAAAAATGATTTAAAGCAATCAATATCAGAACAATAACTATAAATAATTAGCTTAAATAATGGTTTTTTTGTAAAAAAAATAACATTTCGATTAAATCAATATTCCTGAAAATTTAACATTTTTTAGCTATGTTTGTGATAAATGTTAATTGTTTTGATTCGAACAAATGTTGAATCTAAATAAGCTCATCAACATTTGAATAATATTTTACTTCAAATAATAATAACCGATTCTTTATGTGTAACAAAAAAATATTTTTTTTTAATTTTTTAGTTTTATTATTTTTTAATGTCCTCCATGCACAGAATCAAAAAAAAATTGATAGCCTAGAAAATTCAATTTCAAAAAAGCAAAACGATACAAGTCTGGTTAATAATTATAATTTGTTAGCCAAAGAATGTTATCGTGTTGATATTAAGAAAACCAGCGAAATAAATGAAAAAATATGGTTGTTATCGAAAAAAAATAATTTCAAAAAAGGTATTGCGCATTTTTATTTAAACAAATCTTACATTGGACTTTTTACTCATAATAATGAACAAGCAATACTAAACGGTCAAAAAGCATCAGAAATTTATCTAAAAGTGAAAGATACCTCAGGATATTTGAATTCTAGATATTCTATTGCTATTGCTAATACTAGATTGAAAAAGCCACATGAGGCTATTGAAATTGCTAGAACTGCAATCAATTTTTCTAAATCAAAAAATTTTAATTGGGAAATTGGGAAATTGAATTATAGTTTGGGAGAAAATTATCATAGTCTGTATAATATCAAGAAGTCTTTATTACATTTTAATTTAGCATTATCAAATTATAGAAAATCTAAAGTCAAGGATAATTTAATAATTATAATTTGTTATTTTGAAATTGCAGAAATTTACAGATTAACTGATCAACTAGATAAAGCATTGGAATTTACAAATGCTGCAATTAAAGTTATAAAGGATAATCCAAAATACAGTTACCAAATCACAGAAGCATATAACACATTGGCTTCAATTTACATTGACAAAAAAGATTTTAAAAAAGCTTTGAAATATGCACAAATTGCAATTGATAAATATGATTCAAAATTAAACACTAATGAAACTTTACTAGTTTGCAATTACTTTTTATCTAAAATCAATTTTGAACTAAAAAATTATGACAAAAGTATTGAAAATTCAAAAAAAGTTATTTCGCTTGCCGATTATGAAGAACATAAAATTAATGCAAATCAAATTCTAGGATGTTGCTATTTTGCAAAAAGTCTAATAAATAAGGCACCTGATTATAATGAAAACGGTTCGAACTTGATTAAACATGAAAGGTTGAGTTACTTAAAAAAAGCACATGCATTTCAAAAAACCGTAATCAATTATATAGATAAGTCAATAGATAAAAGTGGCGTACAAGCAACATTTAGTTCCATTTACGAAGAAATTGCAAAAACAGAAAATGCTTTGGGTAACTATAAAAAAGCCTATGAATATAGTTTGATAAACAAACAAATAAACGACAAAATACTCAACGAAGAAAAAACTGATAGAATAAACGAATTGCAAACCAGTTTTGAAGTTTCAGAAAAAGAAATTGCATTGAAAAACAGTTTGTTCGATAAACAGAAAAAAGACATTGAAATTCAAAAGCAAAATAATTATATCACAAAAATATCAGCAATATTACTAACCACCATTTTAGTTGCTTTGATTTTAATTGGTATTTATTTTATAAACAAAAAGAAAAACACACAACTACAATCTAAAAATGGCATCATAGAAAAAACCAATACAGAATTAAGT
>JANPDC010000097.1:0-2018 GCA_031431275.1 Bacteroidota bacterium | reverse complement strand
ACTTAATTCTGTATTGGTTTTTTCTATGATGCCATTTTTAGATTGTAGTTGTGTGTTTTTCTTTTTGTTTATAAAATAAATACCAATTAAAATCAAAGCAACTAAAATGGTGGTTAGTAATATTGCTGATATTTTTGTGATGTAATTATTTTGCTTTTGAATTTCAATGTCTTTTTTTTGTTTTTCGAACAAACTGTTTTTCAATGCAATTTCTTTTTCTGAAACTTCAAAACTGGTTTGCAATTCGTTTATTCTGTTGGTTTTTTCTTCGTTGAGTATTTTGTCGTTTATTTTTTTGAATAAAAGACTATATTGATAAGCATTTTTGTAGTTACCCAAAGCATTTTCGGTTTTTGCAATCTCCTCGTAGATAGAACAGTAAGATATTTGATCAATTTCTTTATCCTTAGATTTATTGATGTAGTTTACAACTTTCCTTTGATATTCAATCGCTTTTTCGAATTGATTCTTAGCAAAATAACTATTCCCTAAAATTTTATTCCCATCAGACTTAACTATTTCATCTTCAGTTAAATCAACTGCTTTATTTGCATTCTCTATACTCAAATCATATTTTTCTTGTTTTAAATTTATTGTAGCTAATAAATTAATGTTTTGGGCTAAAAGCATTTTATTATATGGAGTTTTGCTTTTTTTTATTGCAATTTGAACATAAAAAAAAGCCTTTTTGTAATCTTTTAAATCAATATAAATACTAGAAATATTAGAATAAGTAAGCGAAATATCGTTATCATTTTGACGTTTACCAACTGATTTGATGACCATTTTTAAATATTCCAGTGCTTTATCATATTGTTTGGTGTTTTGATAAATTTTTGCAATTTCATTATAAAAATTAATAATAATAGTATTCTCATTAAGTTTTGCTTTTCTGCAAAAATATACTGCTTTATTTATGTATAATAAAGCATTTTTAAAATCATTTTTTTCATTATAATCCAAACACAAAATATGATTTAATTTTGCAATTTGTGTATAGAATTTAGTAGAATTTGCTAATTTAAGGGCATTGTTTGCAATTACAATTGACTCATCAATTTGGCTAACATAGCCCAATGCATAGGCGCTACTATTGCATGACTCTAAATATCCGATAGTATCTTTAATTTTTAAATAAATATCAGCCGCTTTTTTTGAGTAAACTATTGATGACTCAAATTTTTGAGACATCATTTCAATAACTGATTTGTTCATATAAAAATGTGCTAGACCTATTTTTACATTACTTTTATTTGATAGTTTCCAAATTTTATCATTAAATTCTATGCTTTTTTGATTATCGAATTGCAAATACTCTTGTACAAGCAAATTATAATTATTTATCAAACTTGAAACATTTTGCTTTTTAGAAATTTCAATTTTCAAACTATCAATATGTTTTTGATCTTGCGAAAAAACAGATTTGAAAGAAAAAATTGTTACAAGAAATATGACCAAAAAATTTAGATTTTTATTATGCATAGTTTATATTAAATATTTTACTAAAAATAGTAATTTGTTGGTTAATTTTTAGTTAAATGAAGTTTTTATTTTATTAGTTATCCTAATTTAAAATCATTTTAATTTGTGATTGAAATCATTTTCTTTTTATGAAACTCAAAATACTTCATCAATTCGAATTAGAATCTTTATTTGTTTCAGAAAATTCAATTAAAAATTCGGTTTTTTCAGATTTTATTTTTTCAAAAGTTCCGTTTATTTGACTTGATAATAGTTTGACTAGTTTCAAACCCATTGATTTTCCACAGTCTTTTTCTTCATCAAATCCAACTCCGTTATCTTTGATTGTTAATTGATATTTTGTTTTTAGTTTCTTGAGTTTTATGTTGATGATGCCACTTGAGGATTCTGGAAAGGCGTGTTTGTACATATTGTACATCAATTCATTGATGATTAATCCCAAGGGTATGGCTGTTTCTATTTGAAGAAATATATCTTGACATGTAATTTTAACTTTTACATTTCCTTTTGTTTCATTAAATGAATTTGTAATGGAT
>JANPDC010000096.1:0-43536 GCA_031431275.1 Bacteroidota bacterium | reverse complement strand
AAGTTTTTTCTGATGCTAATGCAATTTTGGCACAAGCATATTTAAAAACAGATCAAAGAGACAGTGCCGTTGCCAAACTAAAAACAGCCATAAAATTCTCAAAAAGAAACGAAGAAAAAGCACGTTATAGATTTATTTTGGGTCAACTATTTGAGCAAAAAAACCAAGTTGATAGTGCAAAAGTAGCCTTTCAAAGTGTTATTAACATGAAACGAAAATCACCAAGAAACTATGTGGTAGAATCTCAACTTCGTTTAGCAGGACAATTTGATTATCAAACAGGCGATACAATTTTGTTTATGAAAAATTACAACAAAATGATGCTCGATAGAGAAAACAGACCTTTTCAAGACGTCATGAACCATCGTTTAGCACTAAATTACGACAAGAATAAAAACAACAAGCAAGCAAAAAAATTCTACAATAAATCCTTACGATGCACCTCAGAAAACGAATATCTGAAAGCGTCAAATTACAGAAATTTAGCATCCATTTATTTCTATGAAGCAAAATATTCGACCGCAGGAAAGTATTATGACAGTACATTAGTGAAATTAAAACCTCGAACAAGAGAATTTAATTCCATCAAAAAAAAGAGAGAAAATTTAGAAGATGTAATCAAATACGAAGGCATTGCACAAACTAATGATAGTATTTTGAACTTACTTTCAATGTCAGATTCACAACGAAACACCTTTTTTGATAACTACATTCTAAAATTAAAAAAGTTAGAAGAAATTCAAAAAAAGTTAGCCGAAAAAGAAAAAATAATTGCTGATAATGCGGCTGTAAAATCAGATTTATCACTAACATCGGACCAAGTTTCGAATTCAAGTAAAGATCAAATTTTTGCTCAAAAAGGTTTTACTGCACCATCAAACATAGGCAATCAAAGTAATTTTTATTTCTATAACCAGCAAACAGTAGCCTTTGGTCGAATCGAATTCAGAAAAATTTGGGGCAACAGAAAACTAAAAGATAATTGGAGAACATCAGTACTAGCCTCAAATGATGAAAACAGTAATTCAAACGTAGACATAGCTGATGCCTCTGATACTAGTCAACCAAAATTAGAATCAGAAAAATACAGTTCAAAATATTATATAGATCAACTTCCGAAAAAACAAGATGAAATCGACAAACTCAAAACAGATCGAAATTTTGCCTATTTTCAATTAGGAACAATCTACAAAGAAAAATTTCTAGAATACAAACTAGCCCAGAACAAACTCGAGGCACTTTTAAATCAAAATCCTGAAGAAAGATTGATTTTGCCAGCCATGTATAATTTATTTAAAATTTATGAAATAACCAATCAAGTAGATAAAGCATTGGCAATGAAAAATGCCATTATTGCCAAATATCCAAACTCTCGATACACTCAAATCCTTCAAAATAAAATTGAAGTAAACCCTTCAAATGGCGAGCCAGACGTAGCATATCTAAATTTATTTCAACAATACAACATTGGAAACTACAGACAAGTTTTACCAGAATTAGATAAAGCAATTGAGCAGTTCACTGGCGATCAAATTGTTCCAAAAATGGAAATTTTAAAAGCCAACGTTATTGGAAAAACAAAAGGTTTAGCAGAATTCAAAAAGGCATTAAACTTTGTCTCATTAAATTATCCAAACGCATCAGAAGGAAAAAAAGCAGAAGAAATGCTAGGAAAAGACATTCCTTCAATGGAAGCTTTACAATTCAATTCAGAGAAGCCAATGAGTTGGAAAATTATATATAAATTTCAAGAAGGTGAAGCAAAAACGCTAAAACCATTGCAGGAAAAATTAGATAAATTTTTAAAAGAAAAAAATTCCCCAAGATTATTCATGACTTTTGACATGTATACTTTGGATTCTAATTTCATTGTAATTCACGGTTTAATTTCAGAACAAGAAGCAAAAGATATTAATTCTATATTAAAAGAGTATAAAGTGTATTTAATACAAGAACCAGCAATTATTATTTCAAGCAGTAATTATAAAATTGTTCAAATCAAGAAAAATCTTGAAGAATATTTAGCAGATCCACTCAAAGTTGCAACTCCATCTCAAGTCGTTATTCCTAACAATCAAAAGGAAAAACAGCTTTCTCCAAAAGACATCGAAGCAGAAAAGAAACTGAACGAAATTATAAAAAACAATCAAAAGTCAATCAATCCTCCAGGATTTTCTGCGGAACCAGTACAAGAATCAAAAGAAGATCCAACAAAACCAAAAAAATAGAAACAATGTTTGATACAAAGCCAAAAAACCTAACAGATATACTTGGGAAAACAAACAGAATTGTTGAAGGAACTACAATAAAAGGCGATATTATTTCTCCAGCAGATTTTAGACTCGATGGACATTTAGTTGGAAATTTTCAAACAGATGGAAAAATTGTTGTAGGACCAGCAGGAAGTGTAACAGGAAATATTATTTGTAAAAATGCCGATATTGAAGGAAGTTTTGAAGGCAAAATTCAAGTTTCAGAGTTATTGAATTTGAAAGCAACCTCAAAAATCAAAGGCGAAGTCTTTTGCGAAAAACTTTCAGTAGAACCAGGAGCAGATTTTGATGCAACGTGTAACATGAAATCTCAAAAACAAAACCTTCTTGAAAATGGAAAACCAAGAATCGAAGAAAAAAAATAGCAAATGGCTTTCGTTAATTAATATTCCAATTCAAATGGGAGTCATTATTTTTTTGTTTTATAAACTCGGTTTTTGGCTAGATCAAAATTATCCAAACAATAAAATCTATTATTTTAAAGTGTTGACCATAATCGGAGTTTTTTTATCGATGTATAATGTAAACCGTCAAGTTTCAGAAATCAACAAAACACATTAAATGGATACTAAAATCATAAAAAACATTCTGTTTTTGATTTCTATCTCACTTTTTTTATTTGGAATTCACAAAACCGTTTTCATTTTTTTCGATTTTCAAAGTATAGAAACAAATTTCAAATATTCATTAGTAAGCCTATATTCAATGCTTACAATTGCTTCATTATTGATTTATATAATTTCAATAGTATTATCAAAAAAAAACTTTGATGTAGTTGGAATGTCATTTATGTTAATGACATCGATAAAAACAGTTTTTTTCTACGTTTTGATTCGATCAGTCGTAAAAGGTATTACACCAATAAACCATTTAGAAAAAATAAACTTCATGATTACTTTTTTTTTATTTTTAATTGCAGAAACAGTTTTTGTAATTGGACTATTGAATCCAAAAAAGCAGAATTAATTTTTCACAAACTTACTTTGAAATGTTTTAGAATCACTAAAAACTTGCAAAATATACAACCCGTTTGGTAAATTCTCGACATTAATTTGGTCAAGGTTTTGAGTCTGTTTCAGGACAATTTTTCCAAAAACATCTGTGATTAAAAGATTATCAATGATCGAGTTCTCTATAAATATATTTAAAAAAGAATTCACAGGATTTGGGAATATATTTAAACCTTCAGCAAATTCTGATTGACTAATTCCAAGAACAGAAGTTGGGCAAGTAATAGCAATTGGGTTTGTTGTAGGAGTCGGAGAATAGGAACCATTACCTAGTTGACCATAAGGATTATTTCCCCAAACAAACAAAGAGCCATCTGTTTTTATGGCTAAATTATGTACTACTTTTGAACTAACACTTTGCCAATTCGTAGCCGTTCCAATTTGAACAGGAGACAACAATCCAGTAATTATTGGTAAAGTTGGATTTGTACTTCCGTTACCAAGTTGACCCGCCGAATTTCCTCCCCATGACCATAGCGTGTTATTTGATTTTACACCTATAGTGTGAGATTCTCCACGAGAAATATCGATCCAAGTGTCAGATCCAATTTGAAGAGGCGAATTTTTTTGAACAGTTGTTCCATCACCAAGTTGTCCAGAATCATTTTTACCCCACGTCCAAAGTGTACCATTTTGTTTTAGAGCAATTGAGTGGTACAATCCAGCATTTACTTTTGCCCAGTCATTATCTGATCCAATACGAATAGGTACAATTTGATTCGTACTAGTTCCGTCGCCAAGTTGTCCAGAATTATTAAAACCCCAAGCCCACAAAGAACCGTTAGTTTTTGTTGCAAGTGTATGAAAAGCACCAGAAGAAACAGTTGCCCAATCAGTATCGGTTCCAATTTGTGTTGGAATATTCATTGTTAACATGGAGTTATTGCCCAATTGTCCATAAGTGTTATCGCCCCAAGCCCAAAGTGTTCCATCAGTTTTCACACACATGGTATAACTATATCCCGATGAAACTTTGCTCCAATTTTGATCTGTTCCTACTTGTGTTGGAACATTTTTTTGAACAATAGTTCCATCTCCGAGTTGACCAGTATTATTTTTACCCCAAGTCCAGAGCGTGTTATCTGTCTTAATCGCGCAACTATGAAAACTTCCTGAGGAAATACTTCTCCAACCAGCATCTGATCCAATTTGCAAAAGAGTATTAGAATTACTAACCCAAGGCATTACACCAATTTGACCATTATCATTTCTGCCAGTTCCCCAAAGAGTTCCGTCTGATTTTATCAATCCAGAATGTGATCCTCCAGCAGAAGTTTGTTGAAAACATTGTGAAAATCCTGATAAACTTGTTGAAAGTAAAATTATGTAAAGAGTAATTTTTTTCATAAATAGATTGTTTAATGATTTAACAACGATTTGATACTACAAATAAATAAATAAAAAAGTTATAAAAAAAGTTGTTAACAGTTTTTTTGATGTTTAATCGTTTAAAAACAACATTATATCGATAAAGGTTCGTGAAATTGTTGAAAACTATTCTTTTTTAGTAGTTAAATCTTCATAATCGTAAATATTTTTAAATAAAACTGTATAATCGTTAATTTTTTATGAGTTCTGCTAACAATCACAAATACTTTTTATACAAACCTTTACAGTTTTTGCATAATAACTAAAAAAATTAAAATTAAATTTTTCAATAATAATAAAAAATGTACCTTTGCACCAAATTTCAAATATAAAATTTTAAGACAATAGACATGGTTGTTACCAATAAATCTTTTTCGGCTGTTTTAGTACTTGTATTTACGTTTATTTCGTATTTTGGGTTTGCAAATCCTGGCAAGGAAGAAAATCAGATATCAAAAGAAAATAAAACAGAAATTGTTGATGAAAAGGCAGAATTAAAATCCGAAATCAAAGCTTTCATAAATCATCACGTTCTAGATTCTCATGAAGTAACCTTTACTGAAGACGAAAAAACAGGTGTTCACTACGGATTTTCTTTACCTATAATACTTTGGGATAATGGAGTGGAATTTTTCTCCTCTTCGAAATTTAACCACGGAGAAGCAGTTGCTGAATCAAATGGTAAATTTTACAAATTAAGCCATCACGACGGAAAAATATATAAAGTAGATGGTTTAGAAGGAACACTGAAAGAAGATGAGAAAACAGGTTTCATCACAAACATACGACCACTAGATTTTTCAATAACAAAAAGTGTATTATCGATTATGATTGCAGCACTTTTAATGTTTATTATTTTTAGCAGTTTAGCAAAATCATATGTCAAAAACGGAGGAATTGCCTCAGGAATTGGTAGAATTTTCGAACCAGTCGTATTGTATATTCGCGATGATATTGCAATCCCAAACATAGGTGAAAAACATTACAAACGATACATGAGTTATTTGTTATCGATATTTTTCTTCGTTTTGTTTCTTAATATATTTGGGCTGACACCACTTGGAATTAATGTAACAGGAAATATAACAATTACCGCCTCTTTAGCCATTTTAACTTTTTTGATCACAAATTTTACAGCAAATAAAAACTATTGGGGTCACATTTTCTGGATGCCAGGCGTACCGAAACCAATGCGAATTATTTTAGCACCTATAGAATTGTTGGGTGTAATTATCAAACCTTTTTCGTTAATGATTCGTTTGTATGCAAATATGCTTGCTGGTCACGTAGTTTTAATGAGTATTATTGGTTTGATGTTTATCTTTAAAAGTTGGATAGGAAGCACCTTGTCTTTTGGATTATCTTTCTGTTTGTCAATTTTAGAAATATTAGTTGCCTTTTTACAGGCGTATATTTTCACCATGTTATCTGCACTTTATTTTGGTTCGGCTGTTGAAGAGCACCACCACGAAGAAGCGCATTAGTAAAACTGTTTGTTGTTTACAGTTTGTTGGGTTGTAACCATAAACTAAAAACCACAAACTTTATAGAAAGAATGTTTAATTTTTAATATATATATTATGGAAATTCCTAAAATTGTTGGTGCTGGTTTAATTGTTATTGGAGCAGGTCTTGGTATTGGTAGAATTGGTGGTTCAGCAATGGACGCTATTGCTCGTCAACCAGAAGCTTCAGGAAAAATTCAAACTGCTATGCTAATTGCTGCTGCACTTATTGAAGGTATTGGTTTTGCTGCATTATTTGCTTCATAATCATAACTCAAAACAATAGTTACAACGGTTGGTTGTAACTATTGTTTTATTATTAAAAAGTAAATACATTTTAAAAATAGAATTAAATTTTAAAAAATGGAAAAATTATTAAATCAATTTGAATTTGGATTATTCTTCTGGCAAGTAATTATATTTGTTGGATTGATATTTTTACTTAAAAAATTCGCTTGGAAACCAATTCTTGACGCTGTAAACGAAAGGGAAGAAGGAATCAAAAACGCATTACTTTCTGCTGAAAACGCAAAAAAAGAAATGCAAAATCTTCAAGCAGATAACCAACGTATTTTGCAAGAGGCACGTTTGGAGCGTGACACGATGCTAAAAGAAGCTCGTGAAATGAAAGAAAAAATGATTGCAGATTCAAAAAACGAAGCACAAGTGCAAGGTTTGAAAATGATTGAGCAAGCAAAAGCAGCCATTCAATCAGAAAAAAATGCCGCAATGGCAGATTTGAAATCACAAGTTTCGAATTTATCTATTGAAATTGCTGAAAAATTATTGAAAAGTGAATTAGCTAACAAAGAAACTCAAACCCAATTGGTAGAGAAATTGTTAGGTGATGTAAAACTAAACTAATCATGGCAAATACAAGAGCAGCCATTCGATACGCAAAAGCAATTCTGGAAACGGCATCGTCAAAAAATGTTGCTAAAGAGGTGAGCGCTGATATGTTTTTGATTGCATCAACGATAAAATCAAACTCAGAATTGAGTACTTTCATTCAAAATCCAACCATTAAAGTGGAGATAAAAGAAAGTGCTTTGTTAGAAGTTTTTGCAAACACAAATCAGGTAACAAAAAGCATGTTTCATTTGTTGTTCGAAAACAAAAGATTTGAAATTCTCCCAGAAATCACATCAGAGTACAATAAATTATTCGATGTTTTGAATGGAGTTGAGGTTGCAAAAGTAACTACAGCCATCCCAATGGATGCCGATTTAGAAGCAAAAGTAAAAGCAAAAATTGCAACATTTTCAGACAAGAAAGTTAGCATTGAAAATATAGTAGATCCATCAATTATTGGAGGATTTATATTGAGAATAGGTGACAAGCAATACAATGCTTCTGTTGCTAATAGATTACAAATTTTAAAAAGAGAGCTTTCAAATTAAATGGTTATGAAAAAGATTTTTATTATTATTTTTTGTTTTGTTTTGTGTATTGGTTATGCTCAAAAGTTAAAAAATAAAGACGGTATAATTTCTGTTGAAAAACTAAATTACATTAAGATAAGTGAAGATAAAGTTACAAATGATAATTACATTATTTCTAACTTAGATAACAAAGAACTTTTTTATTTAAAAAAACGTTTTTTTTCAGATTCATCAACTGTTCAATATTTTAACGGTGTAAAGTCTGGAGGGAGTGTTTATTTTTACGAAATATTATCTAGTAACCTTGAAAAGGTTTACTTTGAAGTTGGTTTAAAGCCTTCTATGGGCGGTGGTTGGCGTTTTATTGAGTATGCGATTAAATCACTTTATAATGGTGAGGCAATAAATTCCGACGGTACATTAAATATTGAAAAACTCGATATTTTAGAAAAGAAAGTTGGTTTTGAATTTTCAACAAAAGAAAAAAAATTAAAAGAATAAATATTTTCAGTGTAGTAACATAAATGTTATATTCTTAAATAATCATAGTGAGATAAATATACAATCATGGCGGAAATTAAACCTGCTGAAATTTCAGCAATATTAAGAAAACAACTAGACGGTTTTGAATCTGGGGCTACATTAGAAGAAGTTGGATCAGTACTACAAGTTGGAGATGGAATTGCTCGTGTTTATGGGCTTTCGAATGTTCAATATGGAGAACTTGTTGAGTTTGACAATGGTCTAGAAGGAATCGTTTTGAATCTTGAAGAAGACAATGTTGGAGTAGTACTTTTAGGTGCTTCAACAGGAATCAAAGAAGGTTCAACTGCAAAAAGAACACAACGAATAGCGTCTCTTAAAGTTGGAGAACAAATGGTGGGTCGTGTAGTAAACACACTTGGTTTTCCTATTGATGGAAAAGGACCAATTGGTGGCGAATTATTCGAAATGCCTTTGGAAAGAAAAGCACCAGGCGTTATTTTTCGTCAACCCGTGACAGAGCCATTACAAACCGGAGTAAAAGCAATCGATGCCATGATTCCAGTGGGTCGTGGACAACGTGAGTTGGTAATTGGTGACCGTCAAACAGGAAAATCTTCTGTTTGTTTGGATACAATTTTGAACCAAAAAGAATTTTACGATGCAGGAAAACCTGTGTTTTGTATTTATGTTGCTATTGGTCAAAAAGCATCAACTGTAGCAGGAATTGCAAAAATGTTAGAAGAAAAAGGAGCCATGGCATACACCATTATTGTTGCTGCAAATGCTTCTGATCCATCTCCAATGCAAGTATATGCACCTTTCGCAGGAGCAGCAATTGGTGAATATTTTAGAGATTCTGGTCGTCCAGCATTGATTGTCTATGACGATTTATCTAAACAAGCAGTTGCATATCGTGAGGTGTCTCTTTTATTGAGAAGACCACCAGGACGTGAAGCCTATCCTGGAGACGTTTTCTACTTACACTCTCGTTTGTTAGAACGTGCTTGTAAAGTAATTGCCAATGACGAAATTGCGAAAAACATGAACGATTTGCCAGATACTCTAAAAGGTATTGTAAAAGGTGGAGGTTCATTAACAGCATTGCCAATTATTGAAACTCAGGCTGGTGACGTTTCTGCATACATTCCAACGAACGTAATTTCGATTACAGATGGACAAATTTTCCTAGATGGAGATTTATTTAACTCTGGAGTTCGTCCTGCAATTAACGTAGGTATTTCGGTATCTCGTGTAGGAGGAAATGCACAAATCAAGTCCATGAAAAAAGTGGCTGGAACTTTAAAACTAGATCAAGCACAATTCCGTGAATTAGAAGCATTTGCTAAATTTGGTTCAGATTTAGATGCAGTTACTTTAAACGTAATTGAAAAAGGTAGAAGAAACGTTGAAATCTTGAAACAAGGTTTGAATGACCCATACACAGTTGAAGATCAAGTTGCTATTATCTATGCTGGTTCAAAAAATTTATTGAGAAATGTGCCTGTAAATAAAGTAAAAGAATTCGAGAAAGATTTCTTAGAATTTTTGAACAACAAACACAGAGATGTGCTTGATGCTTTGAAAGCAGGAAAATTAGATGACAAAATTACAGATGTTATCGAAACGGTAGCAAAAGAATTATCAGCGAAATATTAAAAATGTATACAGTATAATTGTATGCTGTAAAATTAGTTTACAGTTTACAATTATACATTTTTACAATATACAATCTTATGGCAAATTTAAAGGAAATCCGTAATAGAATTACTTCCGTTTCATCCACGATGCAAATCACATCGGCAATGAAAATGGTTTCTGCAGCAAAACTGAAAAAAGCACAAGATGCAATTACAGCCATGCGACCTTATGCCGAAAAACTAACGGAATTATTACAAAATCTTTCGTCAACATTAGATGGTGATGTGGGTGGAGCATTCACAGCACAGCGTGAAATCAAAAAAGTATTGGTAGTTGCGATAACTTCGAACAGAGGTTTGTGTGGCGCATTTAATACAAATGTAATTAAAGAAGTTAAAAAAAGAGTTGAGTTTTATGCAGGAAAACAAGTTGACGTTTTTGCAATTGGTAAAAAAGGAAACGACGTTTTGAGCAAAACAGCATCGGTTGTTGAAAATCAAAGTTCTGTTTTTGATGATTTGACTTTTGATAATGTAGCTAAAATTGCTCAAACCTTGACAGATAAATTCACAACTGGCGAATACGACAGAATTGAGGTTATTTACAATCAATTTAAAAATGCTGCTACACAAATAGTTCAAACCGAACAATTTTTGCCATTAGCAGCCATTAAATCAGATACACCAGCATCAACAGGAGATTATATTTTTGAACCTTCAAAAGAAGAAATCGTGTTGACTTTGATTCCAAAATCATTGAAAACACAATTATACAAAGGCATCAGAGATTCATTCGCATCAGAGCATGGAGCACGAATGACCGCTATGCACAAAGCAACCGACAACGCCACCGAACTCAGAAACCAATTGAAATTAACCTACAACAAAGCACGTCAAGCAGCAATTACTAATGAAATTTTAGAGATTGTTGGTGGGGCAGAAGCATTGAAAGGGTAATTTTTTTGCAAATAGATTTATTAAATTCCCATTTCGATATTTGCTATGGGAATTTTTATGCCAACTTCTCCAACATTCTCTTGAGTTGAAAAATCAAATCGTCTTTGTCTTTGAGCCGTGCCTCAAACAACAACTCAATTTTATCTGACTTGTCTTTGTTGTCTTGATACAAATTTTGAACCTCTTGATGGGCAATTGCAGTTACTTTGTCATTTCCATGAATTTCTTGTTTGTAATCTCTAGTGGGAACTTCTAAAAACTCTTCGACAGGTGTTTCCAAAATTTCAGCAATGCGAAACAAACGCTCCACAGACAATTTTGTTTCGCTTTTTTCGATTTTAGAGTAGGCTACTTGGCTCATGTTGAGTTCGTGCGCCATGTACTCATGCGAATAACCTTTTTTCTTTCTAAAATCTCTAATTTTGTTTAAAACGTTTTCCATAACTAAAAAGAATGTATTTTATCACAAAAGTAATTATTATTATTTAAAAGTTATTGATTCTGAAATTTATTTTAACAAGTTTTGTACGTGACAAATAGTTCTCGAGAAAATACTTTGTTATCACAAAAAAATGTTTAATTTTAAAAATTAGAAATTATGAATTTAGAAGAAATCGGATTGGTTGAGATGAGTTCTCAAGAGGTTCAAGAAATTGATGGGGGAATGATTGACCCAAGAGTTATGTGGGGTGTTTGGAAAGGAATATATTACGCTGGAATAGCATGGGCACATGCGCAAGCAGAGATGAATGCTAGCGGTTATCATCCATAATCTAAAATCTTTGAGGCAATGCTTTAAAAAAGTATTGCCTTAAAATTAAAGTATTGCAAAATCTTATTTTATGGAATTAAAATCAATAGGTTTTAAGGAAAAAGTATTTATTTTTTTTAAAATTTTTGCATTGTTATATGTACTTATTATTATAACAGGAATTTTAATGACATTTCTAGATGAATTTATTTTGAAAAAAGCGGGTGTATCGATACATCAGTTGATAATAAATCAGCAGTCAAAACATAATTCAGGATTAAGTATTTATTGGAATTTTTTTAGATCTTGTTTGATTGCCCCTATCATTGAGGAAACAATATTTAGATTACCTTTAAAATTGAATAAATGGAATATTGCTATTTCATTATCAACATTTAGTTTGTTTTTTTTTAATGATATTACTGCATCAAATTTATTTACGTATTATTCGCTTTTTAGGATAATATCAGCAATCTTAATTTTAGTTTTTTTCTATCATGTCAAAAAAGAATTTAAATTAAGCAAAACAAATTTTCAAATATATTTTTTGATTTTAACCTCGGTTTTTGCACTAATTCATATATTTAACTTTTACAAAGTAATTCCTGTAAATTTAATTTTAATTTCTTTTTTGTATGTTTTTCCTCAATTTTATTTGGGACTTTTTTGCGGATATTTAAGATTAAAAAACGGATTTTTATGGTCAATTTTTTTACATAGTATTTATAATTCGATTGCACTTTTACTCATATTTATTGCAACTCAACTTCATAATTAAAAACAGTATAAATCGATTATTTCCTAAATTATAAATCAAAATTTTATATTTCAGCAAAAAATAATTATGAAAACAAGTAGCACAATCAACGAAAAATTTACAACAAAAACTATCTACACAGTTATACTTGTTGGATTTTTTCTGTATTCTGCTGGATATGTAGCTGGTCAAGCATTGTGGTATTTCAATCACAATCCTTAAAAATTAATTTAAAATAACTTAATAAAGAAATCATGGAAAATTTACAATTAGAATATTCACAATTAGAAAAATTTGAAGTTACTGAACTCAACTTTGAAGAAGCTACGGAAGTTAATGGTGGTTACGGTTTTTGGGGTGATGTAGCATTTGGTGTTGCAACATTTTTAAGTGCATGTTACTCAATGGGTCAACACGCTCAAGGAAATCCTCACATATAAAAAGTAAATTAATAATCGCTGTTAATTTTTAGCAACGCTTATTTTATATTTTGATAATGATAAATAAATTAAACAGTAAGTTATTTAAACTTCATATTTTTCTACAAAATATTAAAAAACAATATTTAATTTTAATATTTATTTTTTTTAATTTATTTTTCTCTTCATTTTTTCAGTTTTTAGCTAGCATTTTTCTAGATGATAATTTGTCAAATGGTTTTAAATCTCTTGGTACAATTTATGAAGAGTTTTTTTTAGGTGTAATATTAGCTCCAATTCTAGAAACTTTATTTATACAATTCGCTATAATTGAATCAATTAAAAATAAATTTAAACCTCTAACGTGTTGCGTCATATCTGCATCAGTTTTTGCACTTTTACATACTTATAATATCTTTTATGTGATGTTTGCTTTTTGTAGTGGTATTCTATTTTCTTACCTATACATTACACAAAAATCTATAACCAAAGGTATAATTTACACCGTAATAATGCATATGTGTTATAATTTGATAGCTTTTGCGTCAAAACATATTTAGCAATTATTTGAACTTTATTTTTTTAAAAATTATTACATTTGTACAAAAGCATCAGAAACTTTTTAAAACCAAACAAAATAATAATTTATACTTTTTATTATTTACATTTTTAAACAGTTTTTATTAATCTTGTAAATTCGATAACATTCAAATTTTGAAATTAATAAATAAAAAAACGATAAAAACACATAATTAAAAAAATCATGGAAAAATCAATTTCAGAAACAAACAAAAATAAAATTTTTAGACTAATTTATTTTATTATCATAGTTGGATTTTTTCTGTATTATGCTGGTTATGCTTGTGGTCAAGCGTTGTGGTATTTCAATCACCAACCATAAAAATTATTGAAAATTTTTGTAAAAAAGTTGAATAACACTTCTTTTCATCTTTTGTTTAAATGAAAAATAATGTAACCAATCAAATAATGTTGTAAATTTGATTTATAAATTTAAAAGTTATGACAGCGATTGCTTTAAAAGAAAGTTTAATTAAAAAAATCTCACGCATTAAAAATAAAAGAATTCTAACATCAATAGATGAGTTTGTTTCTTTAGAATGCGATACTTTTAATTCAAACAATGAAATTAAATTAACACCAACCATGATTAAATTATTGGAAATGAGCGAAGATGATTATAAAAACGGTAGAACCGTTCCTCATGAACAAGTAATGGCAGAAATGGATGTATGGTTGAGAGAAAGAGCATAGTTTGGGGCGAAATCGCCAAAAATCAATTTAAAAGAATCAATCAATATTATTTTGACAATATTGGAAATACAGAATTTTGTAGAAAATTAATCAAAGAAGTTGATCATACTTTACTTCTTGTCGCTGAAAATAATTTTTTAGGAAAATCAATTCCTAAAACTAAATTTCGTTCTATTATTGTTTATTCCTATGCAATTATTTACGAAGTAAAAGAAAATCACATTTATTTCGCTCTGTTTTGGGATACTCACAGAGATCCAGACATTCTTAAAATTCTTTTAAACGAGATGTTTTAGAATTATAAATTTTTAAAAATTTGTTTATATATTAATCATATTAAAATTAACGATATGTTATCATAACTTTTGCATATTAAAATTATCTAAAAAGTTATAATTTTTGTATTTAAGTTATTTTAATTTGTTTTTTACTTACCAACTAAATTTCTCAAAAATAAAATCTCATCTTGTAACGATTTTATAAATTTTTCATTAGTTTCTTTGTTGTCTGCATATAAGTTTTCGACATGCGCAATTGCATTATCTTTCAACTCTTGATGTCCAACTGAATTATCTTTTAAATCTTGATGGAAAGTATCACCCGTTTTTAAATCAAATAAATCTGAAAAAGTTAAATCAAGAATTTCTTTTATTTTCAATAACCTTTCTAAAGACAAAGTTGTTTCGCTTCGCTCTAATTTATTGTATGCAGATGAACTCATCTCTAGTTCATGTGCCATATTTTCGTGCGACAAACCTTTAATTTTTCTTGTTTCTCGAATTTTTTTCAAGATTTTTTCAATGTTTTCTGTAATTGCTTTGTCCATAAAAAGAAATATTTATTACTCAAAAGTAAATAAAAATACCGAAAAACGAAATGTTAATTTAATTTTTTTTATAAAATTTGTTTTAACAAAAAAGTTCTGCAGAAAACACTTTGTTATTACAAAAAAATGTTTAATTTTAAAAATTAGAAAAATGAATTTAGAATCGTTAAATCTAGAAGAAATTGGTTTAGTACAATTAAATAGTACTGAAACCGAAGAAACCGAAGGAGGTTTACTATGGTTAGTCTTTATGGCTGCTGGTTGGGTAAGTGTGGGAAGTATAGGTGCATTATGTATCGCTGCTGGAGTTGCAAACGGATACAATCATCCTTAAAACAAAAAAATATGTTAGAAAATATAAATGTTATAGAATTAGATAATAATGAATTGTTATCAACTGAAGGTGGGTTGATTGATCCCGTTAATGCAGGATTTCTCGTATTAGCGTTTTGGGGAGCATGTTATTCTGCTGGATATGTAGCTGGTCAATTATTACATGCAGCAACTCACCCTTAAAAAAATTTACAATTATGGTCAAAAGCATTTCAAAAGATAATTTTTTCACAAGGTTAATGTTATTAATAGTTGTGTTTTTTGTTTTTTTGTATTTTGTTGGATTTGTTGTAGGACAAATTTCATACAAGTTTTTTAATTAATACTTGGCGAAATAAAAATTTCAAACAGCACCTTAAATTATTATGAAAAGATTTAGTCCTTTATTATTTGCTGTAATAATTACATTTATTTGTACTCTAGTTTACTTTTTTGAGTTAGGTATTGAATTTGGGAAAACAATTGCAAATTAAGATGATTCTGAAGTTTTTTTAATTTGGAAGTCACTATTATAATGTGACTTCCAAATTTATCTAAACTCAAAATAAATATACTATGTTATCAAAAATTGACGGACTTATTTCAAAACCGATAAGAACAATACTAATTGTTGGTTTTTTTCTATATTTTTTTGGAAAGGTTTTAGGTGATTTTTTGTGGTACGTTATTCATCAACAATAATTTATTCTTTTTACTATCTTAAACATTGATAAAATGATTTTATTAAAAAAAAATCATTTTCAATTATGTCAATCCCACTTTTAAATAATAACTAAAGTTGCTTTATTGCATCTAAAAGTTATAATTATTTCTAAAAAGTTATTGTAAAACTTTTTTAGAAGTATTTCTTTTGTCTAAAATCAAAAACTCAATGAACTTTAGTTCAGACCCCATAAACAATCTCGAAAATCTTGCTGCAAAAAACAAAACCAAAAGTCTTTCGATTTATTTAGTTATTGTTTTATCGCTAATCACTTTTTTGTTTTCGTTGCCCTTTATTAAAATAGACATTAGTAGCCAAAGTCGTGGCATCATTCGCAGTCAAACAGACAATGTGCCAATAACCACAATTGTTAGTGGACGAATTACTTGGCTTTTGCTAAAAAACAATGCTTTGGTTAATAAAGGCGACACCATTATCAAAATCTCTAAAGAGGCGTTGACATCTCAAAAGAAAACGCAAGACACGTTGCAATCTTCCATTTCGATGTTGTTATCAGATGTCTCAAATCTATTAAAAAATAACACTTCGAATCTAAAAACAACCACAGCAAGAGAAGATTTTTTTAAATTTCAAGCAAAAAAAATAGAGTTTCAGAGCAAAATCGCCCAAGCACAAGCGAATTACAACCGCAATAAAACCTTGTTCGACAAAGATGTTATTGCAAAAGCTGAATTCGAAAAATACCAATATGAATTGAAATTTGCCAATCAAGCTTTGCAAAGTTTGGTGAGCCAGCAAAAAGCAACTTGGGAAAATCAAAAACGAGATTTAGAAAACCAAATCAAAAACGGAAACGGAACGATTGCAAAAATTAAAGTCGAAGCAACTAATTATGTTATTTTGGCACCAATTGCTGGAACTATAGAAAGTTTTTCGGGTTTGCAAATAGGTTCGTTTGTCAATGCTTCTCAACCCATTGCAAACATTTCTGCAACCGATAATCTCATTGTCGAAAGCAATGTTTCGCCAAACGACATTGGTTTAATAAAGAAAAATCAAAAAGTAAAATTTCAAATCGATGCGTTCAATTACAATCAATGGGGTTTGTTGGAAGGCAAGGTAATTGAAATAGATAATAATATTACGTTACAAGAAAACCAAGCATTTTTTAAAGTCCGTTGTAGTTTGGACACTAAAGAAATGAAATTAAACTCGGGTTACAAAACGCAAGTTTCTAAAGGCATGACACTCACAACCAGATACATTATCACGCGAAGAAGTTTGTTTGATTTATTATTTGATAAAGTCGATGATTGGTTGAATCCAAAAATAGTTGGCAGTTTTCAGTAGCCGTTTTCAGTAATAAATTAATTTAAAATAAATATAAATCAAGAAAATAATATGTAAATTTGTAGATAAAAAGTATTGTTATGACAGCAATTGCATTGAAAAAATATTTGGTTTCTCGAATAAATCTCATAGATGATAATTCTGTATTGGATAAAATAAAGAAAATTGTTGACAAGAACGAATCAAAAGTTTATGTTCTGTCAGAAGAACAATTGAAAAGTATTGAAATTTCTGAAACACAAATTTTGAATGGTGACTATTTTGACCAAGATCAAATGGACAAAAAATTTGAACAATGGTTAGAAACAAAGTAAACTGGACAAGTAGAGCTTCATTAGAATTGTATGAAACTTTAGATTATTACTCCAATCGAAATAAAAGTAAATTTTACAGCACTAAACTTCATAAAGAAATTCAAAACAAGTTAAGAAATTTAGATTTTTCAATTGCTTTACCTCAAAAAACTACTAAACCAGATGTTTTTTATTTTACGCACAAACATATTTCTGTGTTTTTCTCATTCCAAGATAATACAATTTTTGTAAAATCATTATCAGACGATAGGAGAAATCCATTAACAATTGAAATGTTATTGCTAAGTATTGACTAACATTTAACAAAATTCACATTTTATTTTCTGAAAAATCAAAATTCAGAAAATGGCAACAATCAAAATAAAACAACACGATATTCAAGATTGCGGAGCTGCTTGTTTGGCATCAATTGGCAATCATTTTGATGTTAATTTGCCCATTGCACGAATCAGACAATTTGCAAATACAGACAAACGAGGCACGAACGTTTTAGGAATAATTGAGGCTGCAGAAAAAATGGGTTTTACTGCTAAAGGAGTGAAAGGTGGTATTGACGCCTTGGATAAAATTCCAATTCCAGCCATTGCACACGTGATTGTAAAAGAACAGTTGCATCATTATTTGGTTATTTATTCGGTATCGAAAGGCAAAATCGAAGTTATGGATCCTGCATTTGGAAAAATGGAAACCTACACCATCGAAGCATTTCAAAAAATATGGACTGGAGTTTTGGTACTTTTTGCTAAAAATGATGATTTCAGAACCTACAACGATAAAACTTCTCCCATTAGAAGATTTTGGAATTTGGTTCAACCACATAAATCAATTTTGGTTCAGGCACTTTTTGGAGCGATTGTTTTTACGATTCTTGGATTAGCAATGTCAATATATATTCAAAAAATAACCGATTATGTTTTAGTTGATGGTAATCGCAAACTATTGAATTTATTGAGTCTTTCAATGCTTTTTATAATTGTATTACAAGCCTATATTGGCTCGAAGAAAAGTGTTTTTGTAATGAAAACGGGACAATTAATCGATGCCAAATTAATTTTAGGGTATTATAAACATTTATTGAATTTACCACAGCGATTTTTTGATACTATGCAAATCGGCGAAATCACATCGAGAATAAACGATGCCATAAAAATTCGATCTTTCATCAACGAAGTAGCAATTGATATGATTGTGAATGTGTTTATCGTAATTTTTTCGTTTTCATTAATGTTTACGTATTATTGGAAATTGGCTTTGGTTATTTTGTTGGTAATTCCGTTTTATGGGTTGATTTATTTTATTCTCAATAAATTCAACAAAAAAGTAGAACGAAAAATAATGGAAAATGCAGCCGAATTGCAAACACAATTGGTCGAAAGCATTACGCACATTCGAACGGTAAAAGAATTTGGAATCGAAGAATTTTCGAATATCAAAACTGAAAATCGATTTGTAAAATTACTTTTCACAACCTATAAATCGGGGTTAAATAGTATATTTTCTGCAACTTCAACACAATTCTTGGCATCGACTTTCACAGTGATTCTCATGTGGATTGGTTCTGGATATGTCATTGATAGAGCCATTACGCCAGGCGAATTATTTTCGTTTTATGCTTTGATTGGTTATTTTACTTCGCCAGTAGCCTCATTAATCACAATGAATAAAACGGCTCAAAACGCCTTGATTGCTGCAGACCGATTGTTCGAAATCATGGATTTGGAACGTGAAGAAACCGAAAATAAAATCGAATTACAGCGAGAAAGTATTGGTGATATAAAATTCGAAAACGTTTCATTTCGATATGGCTCTAGAACCGAAGTTTTCAAAAATTTCAATGCTATTTTCAAAAAAAACCAAACTACAGCAATTGTTGGAGAAAGTGGTTCAGGAAAAACAACATTAATTTCGCTTTTGCAAAATTTGTATCCAATAAAAGAAGGAAAAATTTATATTGGCGATTACGATGCAAATTTTATTCATTACAAAAGTTTGCGAAATGCAATAGGCGTTATTCCACAACAATTGAATTTATTTTCTGGAAACATTATCGAAAACATTGCTCTTGGAGAAATTTTTCCGAATGTGCAACGTATTTTAGATTTATCTAAACAACTTGGAATTAACGAGTTTGTAGAAAAATTACCAAATGGATATGAAACCCAAATTGGCGAAAACGGAACAATGCTTTCAGGCGGACAAAAACAACGTATTGCAATTGCAAGAGCGTTATATAAAAATCCAGAAATCTTATTGATGGACGAAGCCACATCATCTTTAGATACCAATTCAGAAAAAATTGTGAAAAATGTGATTGACAATTTCAAACTTCAAGGCAAAACGATACTTGTGATTGCACATCGATTAAGTACAATTGCAAATGCAGATAGTATATTGGTTATGGAAAATGGTGCAATTGTAGAACAAGGAAATCATCAAGATTTATTGAATCTAAAAGAAAAATATTTCGAGTTGTGGCAAAAACAAAGTTTAGTTTAAACAAAACTGTATACACATTACACACTTTTTGGTTTATTTTACACACTTTTTTGTAATTTAAAAAATCATTAAAAAATCTAAAACTCTATTTTACAGATGTTTACGTTTTTAAATTTTAATAAATTTACGTTGGCACGATTCTTACTTATATTTATTCAACTATTAATTATTAAACCATAGTATCATGAAAAAGTTAATTTTATCCGCAGGAATTATTCTAGCAAGTTTGACAGGTTTTGCACAAACTGCTGCTCCTGTAGCGACAACAACAATGGCGAAGGCAGAGAAAACGGTTAAGGCAGCAGTGCTTCCAACTCAAGAAAAATTTACAGAAATTAAAGCCGAAGAAACTCCAGAAGCAGTTGTGAAAGCCTTGAAGAAAGACTATCCAAATGCAGTAGTTTCTAAAGTTTACGTAAACGAAAAGAAAGATTACAAAATCGATTTAACTGTAGATGACCAAAAAACTACTGTGTATACAGATGTTAATGGTTACTGGATAAAAAAATAAGTTTGGGGAACTTATGATTTTGTTTAAAAAGAGCGATTGTCTGACAATTGCTCTTTTTTTTGTTATAAGAAATTGTCTTATCTTGCGTTAGTATTTTTCACAAAAACAAAGACGTTAATGCATAGAATTTTAGTTATAGAAGATGATGTTGCTTTTTGCAATTTATTAGAAAAATTTCTGGTAAAGAATTCTTATGTTGTAACTACAGCATTTTCTGGTCAAGAAGCAAAGCAAAAAACCCAAAAAGAAAATTTTGATTTAATTATCACTGATTTGCGTTTGCCAGATTACAACGGAATTGACCTTTTGGCCGAATTTAAACTCCAAAAACCAAATGTTCCTGTGATTCTCATGACAGGATATTCTGATGTTCCAACGGCTGTAAAGGCAATGAAAAATGGTGCGGCAGATTATATTTCAAAACCTTTTAATCCCGAAGAAGTTTTGTTGGTCATCAAAAATACTTTAGAAAATCCAGAGGAAAAAACTTCGGTAACAATTTCCAAAAATACTAAAAAACTAGAAATTGAATATGTTTTAGGAATTTCAAAAGCATCTAAAAAACTTTCGGAACATATTGAATTAGTTAGTCCAACAGATATTTCGGTTTTGATTATTGGCGAAAGTGGTACAGGAAAAGAAGTGATTGCCAAAAAAATACATCAAAAAAGTTCCAGAAATTCAAATCCTTTTATTGCCGTTGATTGTGGTGCAATTCCAAAGGAACTAGCAACAAGTGAGTTTTTTGGTCATCAAAAAGGCTCTTTTACTGGAGCGATAAATGATAAAATTGGCTATTTTGAGGCAGCAAATGGCGGAACACTTTTTTTAGATGAAATTGGAAATTTATCCTATGATAATCAAATTCAGCTTTTGAGGGCTTTGCAAGAACGAAAAGTGAAACCTATTGGTAGCAACAAAGAAGTTGATGTTGACGTTCGAGTTATTACTGCCACAAACGAAGATTTGCAAGATGCAGTTCGAAACGGAAATTTTAGAGAAGATTTATATCATCGAATCAATGAGTTTTCGATTGTTTCGCCAGCATTGCGAGATCGAAACGAGGATTTGATGGTTTTTGCACATTTTTTTCTAGAAAAAGCAAATCAACAATTAAACAAAACTATTATTGGTTTTTCTAAAGAAGTAATTGGCATTATTCAAAATTATGCTTGGCGTGGAAATTTGCGCGAACTACAAAATTGCATTAAAAGAGCCACACTTTTAACTCAAGGGAATTGGATCGAAAAGACAGTTTTACCCAATGAAATTATAGAAAACCGAAATGATTTTTCAGATTTGTCTTTGATGGAAAATGAAAAAAATGCTATTATTAGTGCTTTGAGAAAAACCGATAATAACAAATCAAAAGCATCTGAACTATTGAAAATTACTCGTAAAACATTATATAATAAATTGAAATTATATAATTTAGAGTAAACCAACAACACTATTAAGAAACACAATATTAAATAAAAATCTATCACGAATTTACACGAACTCCTTTTGAGATTAGTATTAATTAGTGAGGATTTGTGAAATTGGTTTTAGATTTATTAGTCTAAATTTAATTCCTTTTCTAATAGTTTAAAAACAATCGTTATTTTTTCTTGCAACAATTGAGTTTCAATTTCTAAATCAGTTGCAGAAAAAGTATTTTTTTCGAGTTTTTCTAAAATTTCAGATACTTCTTTTGCTCTGATTTGTTTGAACATGGGACACATTCGATGTGAAACTTGTTGAATCTGAAGATCATTTTTATTTGAAATAGCAACTTCTAAATCATTCAAATTCGAATTTGTAGCGATTATAAAAGTGGTTATCACTTCTTTTAAAGCGTTGGTATCTTCTTGAAAAAATAATTTCAAATACTCTAAAGTGTACAATTCATTTGAATTATTTTCAATAATTTCGTCTTCGTATTCAGGCATATTTCCGTTAGAATCTAAAACAAAATCAATAATCTCTATGAATTTTTTAGGGGAATAGGGTTTGAAAATAACTTTTGAAAACCCAGATTTTTTATAGATATCTAAATCTAAATCGGTTCTTCCGGTTAAAGCAAATACGGGCTGATTTTTATACTCTTTGCTTTTAA
This sequence comes from Bacteroidota bacterium, assembly GCA_031431275.1. Lineage (GTDB taxonomy): Bacteria > Bacteroidota > Bacteroidia > Flavobacteriales > Flavobacteriaceae > Flavobacterium. Next base: position 21,127 of record JANPDC010000096.1, on the reverse strand, counting down.
TTAATTTTTCAATGAATTCAAAACCATCAATTTCTGGCATCTGTATATCAGTTATTACAAAATCAAAAGCAATTGTTTTTATCTTTTCTAAAGCGGAATTAGCATTAAAAAATGAATGAACAATATAGTTGTTAGTTTTCAAAACTTCGCAAGTCAAGTTTAATAAATTCAAGTCATCATCAATAACAAGAACGGTTAATTGCCTTTTTAATTCGTTTTTTTTGATTTCTGTAGTCTCCTTTTCAAAGTCTAGTGGTAGCGCAATTTCAAAAACGCTTCCTTTACCAAATTCACTTTTTAGTGAAATACTACCGTTTAGAATTTCAATTATTTTTTTGGAAATCGTGAGCCCCAATCCTGTTCCGCCATGTGTTTTTTCGATATTTTCATTAGCTTGTGTGAATTCTTCGAACACCAGTTTCAGGTTTTTTTCTTCAATTCCAATCCCCGTATCTTCGATTTTTATAATAAAATTTTGTTTCGAAGCATCTATTTTGACATCTATTTTCACAAATCCTTTATCAGTGAATTTAAAAGCATTTCCAATGATATTTGTCAAGATTTGTTTGAGTCGAAAAGCATCGCCATTGATGTTGGTTTTTAGTTTTTCATCAATTTGAATTAATAATTGAACTGGTTTTTTACGGTGTATGGAATGAATATTTGCTGCTGTTTCTTGAATTAAATGTGACAATGAAAAGGGTTTGTTTTCTATTATAATTTTTCCTGCTTCAATTTGCGTAAAATCTAATAAATCTTGTACCAATTGAGTAATATATTCCGAGGAATTTTTTATGTTTTCAGCGAAATAGTTTTGTTTTTCATCAAGTTTAGAGTTCCCCAAAAGTTCTGTAAAGCCAACAATGGTGCTTAAAGGCGTTTTCAAATCATGGCTCACTGTGGAAATGAGTTGCTCTCGATTTTTTAGTAATTTATTAGTTTTTGAGTTTGCAATTTCGAGTTGTTTTTTATACAATTCGGTTTTAGAAAAATCTTTGATTATCAAAATCGAGAAAAATAAAGCCAAAAACAATCCTGCAACTGCTGCAATAGTAATAATTTTATTAGTTTTTCGGAGTGATTTATCTTTTTCTAAATTATTTTTTGATGTATTGATTATTATTTCTTTTTCAATTATATTTAATATTTTTCGAAGTTGTTCAGATGTTGAAATTTCGTTTTCAAGTAATAATTTTTCTTCAAATGAAGCTTCTTGTTTGATTTTGACAGTTTCGCTTTTTACAGACGTTAACAATTTTTTTGAAGCATATAGAATTGAATCTGATGCTTTTTTTGTCATGGTATTTGTGCTGTCATCTGGAATATTCTGGTTCAAATAAGCAACATATTTTTTGAGAACACCACGCTGATAGGCACCCATTGCTTCTGGATATTTTACAAAATCTTCAAGTTGGAGTTTGCGCAACGAACTTTCCATTTTTGTTAAATCCTGAATGGCGTTTTTAACGGCAACTTCTTTTGTTGGTTTACTTTTTATGATTTTTAGTTTCTTGATGTTTTCTGTTTTTCGCAGCAACAGCAATTGAATACTGTCTAATAATTGTATTTGGTATGCGTTCTTGATGTTTAGTTTTAAAGAATCAATTTGGAGTTTTAGTTCTGTGTTTTTAACTAAATAATCTTGAAAATCACTCAAAGAATTGGTTTGAATGGTGATTCTTGCTAAACTTTCTGTTTTGTACAAATCAGAGACTAATCCACTAACTTTCAAAATTTTTGCATTTTCTTGGGCAATCTTATTTTCAGTTTTTGAAAAAACTTTATTTTCAGAATATAAAATCCAGCCTACAATAGCTATCATCAAAGCCAAAGCCATGTAACTAATCACTATTTTGAACGGAATGCTATTTTTTGAATTATTCATTTTTTGAATTATGATGCTATAATTAGTAACTTGAAAATTAGTGTTTTATTTTAAATCAAAAAAATCTCATTTGAATTTTCAAATGAGATTTTTTAAACTATTCATAAATTTAATCAACTGGGATTAATTTATCTCATTCAACATTTTTGAAATTTCGTCTAGTTTTGGTGTCAAAACAATTTCAATTCTTCTGTTTTTCGCTTTGCCTTCTGGGGAATCATTGCTCATTAAAGGAGCAAACTCACCACGACCAGCAGCAGTAAGATTTTGCTTGTTGATTTTGTTGTTTTCAGACAGTATATTTACAATTGCAGTGGAACGTTTGGTAGACAAATCCCAATTATTTTCAATTGAACCAACTGGCGCGCCAAATTTATCGTTGTCGGTGTGACCTTCAATCAAAACAGCAATTTCTGGATTGTCTCCCAGGACTTTGCTCACAGCTAAAATCGCTTTTTTACCTTCGGGATTTACATCCCATTTTCCAGATTCAAAAAGAAGTTTATTTTCCATTGAAACATATACTTTTCCGTCTTTTTGTTGCACGGTTAAACCTTTACCTTCGAAAGCTTTGAGAGATTTTGAAAGGGTTTCTTTCAATTTTTTCATGCTGGCTTCTTTGGCAGCAATAATGGCCTCAAGTTCTGCAAGTCGTTTTGAGTTTGAAGCTAAATCATTTTTAGTTTTATTAAACTTTTCCTGTTCTGCGGCTAATGCTTTTTCTTTTGCATCAAGTTGTGCTAACAATTCACGATTTTTTGCCATGTTGGCTTGCAAGGATTCATCGCTGTTTTTTTCGAGTGATTTGTACGAATCTTGTAATGTTTTTAGGCTTTTTGATGCTACGTTATAATCTGCTAATAGCTTGTCGCGTTCCGCTTTGAGTTTGTCGCGTTCCGATATGTTGCTTGCGTTTTCGACATCGAGTTTGGATTTTAGTTTCGAAATACTATCGTTGACATCGGCCATTTTTCGGTTTTCTTTTTTTAAATCTGCGAATTTAGTTTCGAGTTCGTTAAAGATTTTTTTGGATACGCAAGATGTTGTTAGTGCTACAAGTAAAATTGAAATGGAGATTTTTTTGATCATGATGTTGTTTGTTTTATTTTTTTAATGTTGCTCAATAGCCCAAATGGATGGGAAAATCTTTTTTTGAGAAAATCTATTTTTTCTTGAAATTGCAAAACGACCCACGGAAGTTCTTGCAAGTTTATCGAAAAAAAGATTTTGGAGAAAAAAATTTGAAATGACAGTTGGATTAGCTTCTTATTCCAATTCTACTAAAATTGGACAATGGTCTGAATGTACTGCGTCTGATAAAATAACGGCTCGCTTGAGTTTGTTTCGTAAATTTTCTGATACGAGCGCATAATCCAATCGCCATCCTTTGTTGCTTGCTCTTGCTCCTGCTCGATAACTCCACCAACTATATTGGTGTGGCTCTGAATTGAAATGACGAAAACTGTCGATGAATCCCGATTTCATGAAATTTCCGATCCAAGCCCGCTCTTCTGGCAAAAATCCTGATACGTTTTTGTTCCCAACAGGATTGTGAATGTCAATTGCTTCGTGACAAATGTTATAATCACCACAAATGACCAAGTTTGGAACGGCATTTTTTAGTTCATTGATGTAGTTTTGAAAATCGTCCATGAACATGAATTTATGATCTAACCGTTCAATATTTGTTCCTGATGGCAAATATAAACTCATGACAGAAACACCATCAAAATCGGCGCGGAGATTGCGACCTTCGAAATCCATGTGTTCAATTCCGGTTCCATAAACAATGTTTTTTGGCTCTGTTTTTGAAAGAATTGCAACGCCACTATATCCTTTTTTTTGTGCCGAGTAGTAGTACTGAAATGGATAACCTGCTTTTGTGATTTCGTCAACAGGTATTTGATCTTGAGTTGCTTTGATTTCTTGCAAGCAAATCACATCTGGATTTGCTGCCTGTAACCAATCTAGAAACCCTTTTGTGATTGCAGCTCGAATGCCGTTTACATTATAGGAAATGATTTTCATTTTTTGATTTTAAGAAATTTTAATGATTTCAAAAGTACTAAAATTCGATATAAAAAGTGTCAGAAAATCAAATAAATAGTTTGTTGAACTTTAGGCTTTTTTGCTATCTTTGTTTTTCCCTTAAACAATACATAATATGGGTTTAGTTACCGCTAAAGAAGTTGCAAAGGCTATAAATACTGACAAATATGGAGTTTTCGGAACATTTTCGGGCTGGTTGCTCATGAAAGTGTTGCGGATTTCTATTCTCAATAAAATCTATGATCGAAACAAACATTTGAAAGACACTGTTTTTTTAAATGCAATTTTAGATGAATTTCAGATTAAATTCGAAATTCCCGAAGAGGATTTTAAACGTTTGCCAAAAGATGGTGCCTATATCACGATTTCTAATCATCCTTTAGGCGGAATTGATGGAATTTTACTTTTGAAGTTGATGCTCGAAAAAGAACCTAATTTCAAGATCATTGCCAATTTTTTATTGCACAGGATTGAGCCAATGAAGAAATATATTATGCCTGTGAATCCTTTCGAAAATCACAAAGATGCTAAGTCGAGCGTTATCGGAATCAAGGAAACATTACGTCATTTGAGCGACGGAAAACCTCTGGGAATGTTTCCTGCAGGAGAAGTTTCTACTTACAAAGATGATAAATTAGTTGTGGATAAACCTTGGGAAGAAGGTGCTATGAAGGTCATTAGAAAGGCACAAGTTCCTGTTGTGCCGATTTATTTTCATGCAAAGAACAGTCGCTTGTTTTATTTTCTTTCTAAAATTGGCGATACACTTCGAACGGCAAAATTACCTTCGGAATTATTATCTCAAAAGAATAGAGTCATCAAGGTTCGAATTGGAAAAGCAATTTCTGTTGCAGAACAATCGGAATATAAAAGCATTGAAGAGTATTCAGAATTTTTAAGAAAAAAGACCTATATGTTGGCGAATCCTTTTGAAAAAGAAAAGAATTTGCTCGATAATTTGAATCCTCAAAACCTGAAAATTCCTAAAAGTCCAAAAACAATTGTTACGGGTGCGAACCAAGAAAAAATGATTGTTGAAGTAGAATCTCTCAGAAAAACAGATTGTAGATTGTTGCAAAGCAAAAACTACGAGGTGTTTTTTGCTAGAGCGACTGATATTCCAAATGTTTTGCACGAAATTGGTCGTTTGCGCGAAGTTACCTTTCGAGAAGTTGGCGAAGGAACAAACGAATCGACAGATATTGACAGATTTGATCGCTATTACCATCATATGTTTTTGTGGGATATGGATCACAGTTGTATTGCTGGCGCTTACAGAATGGGACTGGGTTCAGAAATTTTCCCTAAATATGGAATGGAAGGCTATTATTTGAATGAACTTTTTAGGTTTGAGCCAGAGTTGCATGATATGATGCATAAATCCATCGAAATGGGTCGTGCGTTTATCATCAAAGAATATCAGCAAAAACCAATGCCTTTGTTTTTACTTTGGAGAGGAATTATTCATACTACATTGCGTTATCCCGAACATAAATTTTTACTTGGTGGCGTGAGCATCAGCAATCAATTTTCAGATTTTTCGAAATCTTTGATGATCGAGTTCATGAAATCGAATTATTATGATCCGTACATTGCGCAATATGTGCATCCAAAAAAGGAATTTAAAGTTAAATTAAAAGATGCAGACAAGGATTTTATTTTTGATGAAGCAGAATCTGATTTGAATAAACTCGATAAAATTATTGACGAGTTAGAACCAGGAAATTTACGTTTGCCCGTTTTGATTAAAAAATATATTAAACAAAATGCAAGATTAGTCGCTTTTAATGTAGACCCTTTATTCAATAATGCGACAGATGGTTTGATGTATATTCGAATTTCTGATATTCCAGAAAGCACTATGAAACCTGTTCTCGAGGAATTTACTGCGGAATTAGAACGAAAGTTAGCAGAAAAAGGAGAACTTTAGATTTTAGAATTAAAAAAATAAAAATTAATCCAATAAAATTATGAATGAATATTTAAGTGTGCTGAAAAACTATGCGAATTTTGAAGGTCGAGCCAGAAGAAAAGAGTATTAGATGTTTATGTTATTTCACTTTATAGTGATTTTTGGACTTATTTTTTTAAGTTCTATAACAAAAAGTGAAATTTTTATTATTGTTATTCTTATTTATGCTTTCGCAACATTTATACCTTTTCTTGCAGTTAGAATTCGAAGAATGCACGATTCTGGTAAAAGCGGTTGGTATATTCTATTTCCATATTACAATCTTTACTTATTGTGTGTTGACAGTCAACCCGAAACTAACGAATACGGACCAAATCCTAAAAATTTGGGGAATGACGAAATTAACGAAATAGGTAATCGTCAAGATTAATAAAAGTAAAAAAGTTCTCTAAAATTGTGAGAACCTTTGAATTGTAATCAGAAGCCTCTTTTATGATTTTGAGGTTTTTTTGTTTTGCAACAAAAATTTATATGAGTAATTAAATTATGAAAACTCAAAAAAAGGCAACAAATAAGAAGCATGTTTGACAATTTGCACTCTGTTTTTTACTATTTTGAAGAAAATAAAAATGTTACAAAACATTCGCTTATACACCCAAAAAGAGGTAGATTGAAGAATGTTTGTAGCGAGTATATACTAGTTACCAGAAATAGTATGCAAAAAACTAACAATTTACACCAAATGAAAATCTTTATTTCTATTATATTTATTTTAGTTTTTATACCTTCATGCACTTTGGAAAGAAGTGATGTTGTTGGAATTTATGTTGCAAAAAACCTAAATAACAATATCGACACATTGAGAATTTGTGAAAATGCAAATTATGTAAGAAATATTTACAGGAAATCTGATCGAAGTTTAATCTATTGTAATATTGGTAAATGGAAACATAAAAATAAACGAATAACCTTAGAGAATTTTTTACCTGATGAAGATGAAGTGCACAGCCAAGAAGAAGATTTTGAAAGTATACTAATTACTAGTTCATTAAACATAAATAGAAGATTTAATAAAATTGTTATTTATTACATGCAATTAACTGAATACAAATATTATGAAAAGCAATAGTGGCAAGAACTACTTCTGGTAACAACGGTTTGGCGCAATTGGGGTTTTAGGCAAACTCATAGGTTGACTTTGTACTTGGAAGTCTAGTCTTAAATCGATACTTTTGGCTAACCAAATCCCCAACTGACGCCAAGCCACTAGATGTTGTGCGACATTAAAAAAAACCTAGCAATGAAAAAATGCTATAATTGTGGAATTCCTTTTTCTGAACTAAAGAAAATTGAAAGAACAAAGGAACATATTCCTGCCAAAACTCTTTTTGAGGGTTATCCGAAAGAATATCTTATAAATAGAAAAACTGTGCCTGCTTGTCTAGAATGTAACCAAGAATATGCAAAATTTGATGATCAAATTAGAGACTTAATTGGAATAACTAATGAATCTGATACAGAAAGGAAAGAATTAACAGCAAAAACAGTTAGAAAAATACTCAGTAATAAAAGTGAATTTAAAGATAAAATATCAATAGAAAATAATAAAATTTATTTTAAATTAAACATGATTTCTATTGACAAATTGCACTTTAAAAATTTCAAAGGGATTTACACTTCAATAACAAAAAAACCGTTAAGTGATTTGTATAAACTTGATGTTTATTCAATCGGACAAGAAGAAAAAAAACTAAAATTAGGTGAAAAATTTCTTAAAGAAATTGAATATTTAGATAATTGGGATATATCAGGACACGAAAATGTTTTTAAATTCAAAATGGCAATTGTTAATGTTGAATCTTTAACATTTAGCAGTTTAGATTTTAATAATTCAAACTCGGAACCAGAAATTTTAGTTTGTGGAATGAAATATAATTCAACAATTGTTGCTTTAGTTGTTGGAATGAAGGATAGTATGAAAAACTGGCAATAACGACGCACAAAAGCCGTTTGCGCAATTACTTCGTCTGTTCGTTCTTGCAAACTCAGGTGGGGTTATAGGCATACGAGCGCATCGAACTCATAGGTTAGTTTTGTATTTGGAAGTTCGGTCTTAAATCGTCACTTCTTTTTGGGACAAGACTGGCTTTCTAAATCTACAACTTACAACAAGCCCCGAGATGTTGGCTGTAATCGCTTGAAAATTTTGCCTTTAAATAATATTATTATAAATTTTTAGTTATCTTCAAAGAAGTTTATTAAAAAAATACAGAAAAATGAGTTATCCAAAAAAATTAGGTTTAAATGTTAATTATCCATCAATGAATGTTCGCACTATAGGAACACAATTAGAAGAGCAGAAAAAAGCAATTGAAGAGGAAAGGGTAGAATTCTTAATAAATAAAACAGAACTAAATACTGTAAAAACACTTTTTCAGTTAAGAAATGCTTACAACAACAAAAAATATGTCCGCCCAATTCAACTATCAGAATTTCAAACTGATATATTCCCAAAAGAAAGGGTTTTCATTGCTGGCAAAATATTTCCATTTATTAATATTGTGTTTAGTTATTCTGATGTTCTCGACATTATTCAAATTATAAAACCTGAATATACCGAACTTCTTCAAGGTGCGTCGTCAATCAAGCATTACGATTCTAAAATTCATAACTCAAAATATATCAGTATCAATAACAACAAAATTTCAATCCTGCTACCAAAAAATTATGGTGATTTAAATTTTCCGCAACTGATGTTTGACTTTTTAACCAATAAAAGTACTGTAGATAAATATATTGGTGGTGAGTTTCCCGATTATGAAACATACTGTTTAGCACTACGAAACAAAGCAATAAAACTTGAAGATTGGAAAGGCCAAGATGGCTCTTGGCTCACAAAAGATAGAGATACAAATAGCATTAGGTGGCAAAAAGGATTTTTGTACATCTTAAAAAATAAAGTAAAAGGAAGATTAGCACCATTTTCTCAAATTTATGATTTTTATAATTCTGTAGATTGGCTTATTAGAAATACTTATAAGCACGAAGTCAAATGGTGTAAAGGTGCAAAATCTTTAGTGAAAGCTTTGGGAAAAAGTCCAGTATATCTTGGCGGTATGGAAGAGGGTTCTAATATAATTGATAACGATGTCGAAACAATTTTGAATGAACTTAATTTAGGGATTTGCGATTTTGCTATTGAAAAATTTCACGAATTGATTTTTGGACAATATGCTAATACACCACTTAAAGGAGATGATGCGTATAATTGGGATGTTGCTTTTGTAAAATATGAACAACAAGTTATCGCAAAACCAATTTATGACAAAACAAGTTCGGAAACTATCAAAAAATACCAAGATATGGCTAACAAAGCATATGAAAGTAGCAGAATGGGTTTTCTTTCGAAAGGCGCAAGTATCATAAACGATATTCTTCCTGCTTTTGATGATTTTAATCCACCAGCAAAAGTTACTGATGATTTGTTTAGAACAGATTTACCTTTGTTAATGTTATACTTAGATACACACAAAATCAGTGCACAAAAAGTATCTCCATCCCTAAAAAATTATCTAAATTTTAACGGAACTGTTAATGAGACTTGTAAAAAAATAATTGAAAAATATGTCATCAAATAAAATTTTAAAAAGTTTTAACTCAAATTTATTGAAAATTTGGATAATACATATATTTATCTATTATCCTATTTGCAGTTTTTTAGAAGAAAATTTACAAAGAGATAGTTTAAAATTTGAAGAAAATATAAGTCCTGATTCTTGGTACATTTCATTAACTGCTCCATTATATGGTTTATTTGGATTATGGGATGGATTTCCTCTTTTTATTTTAATGACTTTTACAATAAGTTTTTTATTAAAGTTTGTACTAAAAGAGAAATTCTTCATTAACTATGTAACTTCATTAATAACTTCTTATCTAATTGTTTATTTAATTGTACTTATAGTTAATAATTATAACCGTTTGCCATATTATTTTATAATACCAAGTTTACTAATAACATTTATTATTCAAATGATAATATTCAGAAAAGATATATTTAAAAAAAGTTCAATTCAAAACAAATTATAAATTGCGACTACAGCTAACAACGTTTTGGTGCAATTACTTCGACTATTCGCTCTTAGATTATCGGGTGGGGTTTTAGGCAAACTATAAAGTTGGTTTTGTACTTGGAAGTTGGTCTTAAATCGATACATTTGGCTAACCAAGTCCCCAACTGACAAAATACCACGAGATGTTAGGCGTCATTGTCCATGAAAAATTAAAAATAACAAAAATCATAAATGAGTTGTATTCTATTAATTGAAGGCGAAAATTTTAATGTAACTGAATTTTTGCGAGTAACCGAATTGGAACCTTGTGAAAAACATCTCAAAGGCGAAAAAAGACCATTTAAGAAAAGGGGGAAACCAGATATTTATGAATCAAGTGGTTGTAGATTTGATTTAAGTAAAGCGGATTTTGACAAGTTTGAAATCCAAAAAAATGAAACAATAAACTATCTTAAAAATAATTTAGAAAAACTAAAAAAAGTATACTTGTTTGGAATTAAAGAAACTGAAATTCCCACGATTGCATTTGGAATTGAAAATAAAATGGCTGAATTTTGGTGTCAAACAGAATTTTTTCAATTAGAACTTTTGAAATTAGTTAGCGAATTAAATTTTGAAATTGAAATTAGTCTTTATCATCCAGCATCAGACAAAGACGAAGATGAAAATAAAATTTAACATTGATAAATATAACAACGATCGCATAAAAAAGGTTTGGCGGAATTAGAACGAAAGTTGGCAGAGAAAGGAGAACTTTAGATTTTTAAGGTTAAATTTTTTGTTTTCTTTAACAAAGTTCATTTTTTTATTTACATTTACGCTTAACCTAATAATAAAATTATGAATGAATATTTAGAAGTTTTAAAAAAGTATGCTGTTTTTGACGGTCGTGCAAGAAGAAGAGAGTATTGGATGTTTACATTAATAAGTACCATTATCACTTACTCTTTATTATTTATTGGAATTAAAATTGGATTTTCTTTATTAAATAGTTTGTATTCATTGGCGGTTCTCTTACCAAGTATAGGTGTTGCTATCAGACGAATGCATGATGTAGGTAAAAGCGGATGGTTTATGTTAATTCCGTTTTATAATTTATATTTAGCTTGTTGCGATAGTGATCTTGGGGAAAACGAATACGGTCCAAATCCTAAAAATTTAGGTAATGACGAAATTAACGAAATAGGTAATCGTCAAGATTAATAACATCAAAAACCCGAATTTATTCGGGTTTTTTTGAAATTATTATTTTTAGTTAAAAGAAGGATTATGTCTTGATTTGAATCCTGTTTTAGCAAATAGATTAATCAAAGTTTCGGCATCTTTTATAAGATCTTTACCATCACTTTTGTCGTAATCATTAGCAATTAGACCTTCACCTTCTTTTATAGCTTTTTCTGGTTGATCCGTGGATAGATATATTTTTCCAAGATTGTAAAATGCTGAGTAACGTATTTTTCTACTCCCTTTGTTATCATCTGGATATTTTGTTTTCAAAGATTCAAAATAGTCTACAAGTGGTTGTAAGTTTTTTATTGTTTCATCAATCGGCTTATCCGCTTGAATTTCAGAGAAATATACTTTTACAGCAGATATTGCTTCTTTCTGTAAAGCACCTTCATCGTCTTTAGCGTCCATAATCCAAACTTTTTCATTATTTGAAACAGGTTCAAAACCATAAATTCTATTAACATTAAAATTTGCATTTTGAGTTGCATAATCAATGTACTCTCTTAATTTTTGATTAAAAATCTCGTTTTTATTAATATTGTAATAATTTTCAATTTCTTTATAATTAGTGGATTCTTTTGATCTATACTCTAAACTTGACGATAAATTAATTTTATTTAGACTTCCTTCTGTTGAAGTAATGTCTTCTGTTTTAGTAACTGTTTTATTTTGTAAAAATCGATTTGTTTCTTTAGGTGCTTCTTCTACTTTTTTTGATTGAATTTGAACGGTAGATTTTGGACCATTCATAATCACTGATCCATTACCAAAAAACTGAACTACAGCCATGTACATATAATAACTTTTTGTAACTTTACCGTCTTTATCCTTTTCTTCTACAAGTCTATTGGCAATATTTGTACTTTTCTGTGAAAATTCAGTAATATTAAAATCAACTGAAACAGTTGGACTGGTTGTAGTATTTTTCCAGCCTTTGATGTATAATCTGCTTTTTATGGAATTAATATCTGGATAATAATCATAAACAGATGGAACAATATTTACTTTTGTAGTATAGGTTCTATTTTCAAACGGAATGTTTTCAGAAGGTAATCTTTGAAGTTTTACATCGAAATAAAAACGATCTAAATCTACTTTTGGAGATTTTTGTGCATATGAACTAATTGAAATTATTCCAACTAAAACTAAAGTGATTTTTTTAAACATAATTCGCAGTTTTTCTTTTTTAACTAACCACTTATCAATAATCATGCCTAAAACACTGAGGTCGTTTAAAATTTTTTGATTTCAGCCAAAATTAAGGTTTTTTGTTACCTTTTAGGTTGATTTATTTTTTTCAATAATTTAAAATTATTTCCAAATTGACTGTATCAGTATTTCATCGATGGAATGATCTTGAATAAAGAAAATCACCCGAATTAAATGATATGCTCCAAGAAAAACCCCCAATCCATAGGCCAGTTTTTTATTGTACATGTATTGATTGAAATATTCTTTTTTTGTAATAATTTCAGTTATCAAAACCACAATTGTAACAATGCAAAACAAAATTACAAAAGGACCAAGAATGTGATAATAGATACTTTTGTACCAATCGCCTTCGTAGAAGTACACAAGTGATTTGGTAATTCCACAACCTGGACAAGGAAAACCAGTCAACATTTTGAACGGACAAAATGATTGTTCATTTTCGAGTTTAGTTCCAGAACTTAACAACATTAAAAAAAACGGAACCATTAGCGTTACAAATGCGCCAATGATTCCGTAGATTTTTCTTTGAGTTTTGATGTTTAGTCGTTGTAAAGTCTATTAATGTCACCTTGAACAATCATTGCTGCTGCCATTGGGAAAAAGAACCCTAGAATCATCAATAAAGTTGATTCGTCTTTTTGAGGAAAACCAATTCTATTGTAAACCTGTGGCAATCCATCTTTTCCTGCTAAATAGAAAAAATAAATATTAATAGGCATACAACATCCTGCAAAAATTGCAATAGGTTGCGAAATAACTTCTTTTTCAGCAACAGCGTTTAATACTTCAGCAACCTTTATATTCCAATAAATGAGATATAAACCACAAGATAGGAATCCAAAAACCAAAACCATAATTGGGTCGACTTTGAAAACTGGAATTGGTGATTGAAAATTGTCTGAAGGTTGATTTGTGTTAGTAAGTTCCATTTTTTGTTTTGTTTAAGTTTAATGGCGGTAAAAATATAAAATTTTACTAATTAACAACGAATTAGTCAATTGTTTTTTTAAAAAACTTAAACATTATACTTCAATTTTATTTTATTGACAATAACTTGCGCTAATTTTTGATGACTTTCGAAAGTCCAACCAGCAATGTGTGGTGTTAACAAAACGTTTTTTGCTTCAAGTAAATATTGGAATGCATCGGGGATATTTTCCCTCGACTGAGCTCGGGATGACAAATCTGTAAACAAGTTTTCGAAAGATAATTTTTCGTATTCTAAAACATCTAATCCTGCACCAAGAATTTTCCCCGATTTTAAACCTTCAGCCAAATCTGCTGTTACGACATTATTGCCTCTTGAAGTATTGATAAACCAAAATGGTTTTGTAATTGAATTTATAAATCCAGAATTGAATATTTTATCAGTTTCTGGTGTCCATGGAATATGTAAACTGATTACATCTGCTTTTTGTTGAAGTTCTTTGAGCGAAACTTGTTTGGCATTTGTATCTTCTATATTTTCTAAAACATCATAAAAAATAACTTCGCAATCAAAACCTTTTAGTTTTTTTGCAAAAGATTTACCCATGTTTCCATAACCAATAATTGCTATGGTTTTACCCTCAATTTCATGTCCACGATTCGATTCTCGGTTCCAGTTTCCTGATTTTATTTCAGAATCGGCAACATTCAATTTGTTGAAAAGCGACAACAACATTCCCAAAGCATGTTCGCCAACAGCATTGGCGTTACCTTCTGGAGCAGCAATTAATGTTATGTTTTTTGAAATTGCATAGTCACAATCAATACTTTCTAAACCTGCTCCAACTCGTGCTATGAATTCTAAATTTATGGCTTTGTCTAAAAATGTTTTGTCAATTTTGAAACGACTGCGAATTACAATTCCTTGATAATCTTGAATTTTTGCTTCGATTTCTTGTTTTGATGATGTAAAATCTTCGTGATTGATGAAACCAAGTTGTTGCAATTGGTGCATCATTATGGGATTATTACTATCGATGTGAAGAATTTTGATTTCTGGTTTCAATTTTATTTTGTTTTAGACCTAACAGGTTTTTAAAACCTGTTAGGTCTCATTTTTATTACCCTTTTATTTTTTTTAAAGAAGTCTTTATCCCTTTTATTAACGATGAACTAAAACCTTCGTGTTCCATTTCGTTGAGACCAACTATAGTACAACCTTGTGGTGTTGTAACTCTATCGATTAACTGTTCTGGATGAATTTTTTCTTCTAGTGCCATTGTTGCTGCGCCTTTTGCGGTTTGAGATGCTATTGAAAGTGCTGTTGCAGCATCGAAACCAATTTCAATTCCTGCTTGCATTGAGGCTCGAATGTATCGCAAAGCATAGGCAGTTCCGCAAGCACCAAGAACAGTTGCTGCATCCATTAATTTTTCATCAATTACTGAAACAGTTCCAAGATTGTTAAACAAATCTACCACTTTTTTGGCTTCTGTTTTGTCGTTTTCTTGGAATGAAATGCAAGTTGCCGATTGTCCAAAACGAATGGCAATGTTGGGCATGATATGAATAATTGAATGTTTGGCATTGATTTTTTGTTCCAATTCATCGATTGATAAACCAGAAACTGCCGATGCAATTGTCGTTTTATTTTTCAAAAATGGTAGTATTTCCTCAAGTACCAAATCAACTTGATAGGGTTTTATGGTCAAGATTACCAAATCTGCATTTTCGATATTTTTAGTATTGCTAGACGAAATAACAACACCGTCTTTTTCGAGGTATTGAATACTTTCGATATTTCTACGTGTAATTGTTACCATGTTGTTGGTTGTATATTTTGTAATTCCGATAGCGATGGCAACTCCAAGATTACCGCCGCCGATGATGTGAATTTTCATATTTTTTGTTGTAATTTGATAGTTTTTTGGTATTAATTTTAAATTTTTTTATAAATTAGATTTTTGCATTAGGGATAGAAGGGAAAATCCTTTTTTTCTTTTTGCTTCGCCAGTTCGCTCTTTCAGGCTCGGGTCTGAAAAAAAGATTACTTCACTTATATTAAATTTTCATTGGTGTTCAGTGAACGTTGTTTTGGAATGATAGCCCGATGGCTTTTTTTGCCGGAATGCCCAAATAAATTTAAAATCCTAAAATTAATTTTGCAATTGAAAAATAAATCAAAATCCCACAAATGTCGTTGCTTGTTGTAATGAATGGTCCAGTTGCTAATGCTGGATCGACTCCGTATTTATCTAGTAATAATGGTACAAATGTTCCGATTAATGAGGCGATAATTATTACCGAAACTAATGATATTGAGACTGTTATGCAAACGTCTAAACTAACGCCTAATAAAAAATGACTGCCTAGAAACAATATGGTTGCCAAAATAAATCCGTTGAGTAATGTGAGTGAAACTTCTTTTATAAGTCGGTTGAAAAGTGTACCGCTCAAGGTATTATTCGCCAAACCTTGCACAATTATTGCCGATGATTGTACGCCTACATTGCCCGCCATTGCTGCGATTAGTGGTGTGAAAAAGAATAAATTGGCATGTTGTGCCATTGCTCCTTCGAATAATCCGAGAACTTTTACAGATATAAACCCGCCCAAGAGTGCTAAAACGAGCCAAGGCAAACGTGCTTTTGTGAGTTCGAGAATGCTGTCATCGGCCTCGACGTCTTGCGAGATTCCTGCGGCTAATTGATAATCTTGATCGGCTTCGTCTTTTATTACATCGACAATATCATCAATGGTTATGCGACCTACCAATCGACCCAACTCATCAATAACTGGAATTGCTTCTAAATCATATTTTTGCATAATTCGGGCAACTTCTACATCTTCAACGTCAACATTTACAGAATTTAATTTACTGATGTAAACCTCTTTAATTGGCGTTCTTGCTGATGTTGTGAGTAAATCTTTGAGTGACAATCGTCCGAGCAATCGGTCATCATCATCGACTACGTATATAGAATGTACTCGGGAAATGTTTTCGGCTTGTATGCGCATTTCTTTTATGCAGGTCAAAACATTCCAGTTTTCGTTGACTTTTACGAGTTCTTTATGCATTAATCCGCCTGCTGTATCTTCATCGAATCGCAATAATTCAACAATGTCTTTGGCGTGTTCAACGTCTTGAAGTTCGGAAATTACTTCTTGTTTTTTTTCTTGCGAAAGTTCTCCAATAATATCAGCAGCATCGTTGGTTTCAAGTTCATCGAGTTCTTCGGCAATTTCTTTTGGCGACAATCTGTTTAGGATATTTTCGCGTAAATCATCTTCGAGTTCTAATAGAATTTCGGCTGTTTTTTCGGAATCTAGTACTTTAAAAATATAGGTTGCTTCGTCAAAATCGAGTTCGTCGAGGATTTCGGCAATATCTGCATGGTGCAAATCATTCAATAAAACTTCCAGTTGTTGGTCGTCTTTATTGAGAATGAGTTGCTCTAATTCTTTGATTAGATCCTTGCTGATTTTAAATTCCATCGGCTTCTATTTTTTGGGTCAATGCAATAAACTGGTTGTAATCGAGTTGCTCTGGACGTAAATTAAAAACTTCGTCTTCACGTAAATTATCTGTCAAATTTAGTGTTTTTAAACTGTTTCGCAACGTTTTTCTTCGTTGTTGAAAAGCGGTTTTCACAACCGTGAAAAATAATTTTTCTGAACATGGTAATGTGAAATTTTCTTTTCGTCGCAAACGCAAAACACCCGATTTTACTTTTGGTGGCGGAATAAAAACGGTTTCATCAACTGTGAATAAATATTCGGCTTCATAAAACGCTTGTACCAAAACGGATAGAATTCCGTAGGCTTTGGTTCCTTTTTTTTCGCAAATTCTTTCGGCTACTTCTTTTTGAAACATACCAGAAAATTCCGGAACTTGCGCACGCATCTCGAGACATCGGAAAACTATTTGTGTAGAAATATTGTATGGAAAATTACCTATTATTGCAAATTGCTTGCCTTCAAAAATTTCGTTGATATTGTATTTCAAGAAATCTTTCGAGATGATTTTATCTTTTAGTTTTGGATAATTCTCATTTAAATAAGTAACCGATTCGCCATCAATTTCGATGACATATACATTAGTTTCTTTTTCTAAAAGATATTTTGTGAGCACGCCCATTCCTGGTCCAATTTCTAAAACATCATTGTAACCTTTTAGATTTAATGTGTCGGCAATTGCTTTTGCAATGCTTTCGTCTTTTAGGAAATGTTGTCCGAGGTGTTTTTTGGCTTTTACTGCTTCCATTTTTTTATTGGGATTTGGGAATTGGGGTTTGTAAAAAATTTTAAAATTAATCTGACATTAAAAATGCTCCGAAATTAATTCTAATTCTGTTCTAAAAGCCAACATTTTATCTCCAAAAAGTTTTTGTCCTTCTTCACGAAATGCTGGTGCATCTTCATGGTAATATTTTTGCAATGTTTCTTTGCTATCGGTTGTGTATTGAACAGAATAGGTAGTTCCACCCATTTCTTCTTCTATTAAAACTTTTACGATTCTTGCCGACGAGAATTTTTTGGTGGCTAGAATTTCTGGAATATGTTTCGTTTGCATCCAAGTGAGCCATTGGTTGTGAACACTTTCGTGAATGTTTATTGTGACGTTGTAGATGATCATTTTTATGGATTTATGGATTTGATTATTCAAATAAACGAACAACAAATAACCAAATTAACTTTTTATAAATCTTTATCGCCACGCAAGGCTCTGTATTTTTTTCTGGCATCAGTAAAATAGATGCTGTCTTCGTGTTTGAAAATTATTTCTTCGTAATATTTTTTTGCTTTTTCGGTGTCTTTTATCTGTTTATTATACAATTCAGCCGAAAAATAATTGGCTTCATCTACATAAATACATTCTTTATAATTGTCAATAATTTTTTGATATTGGACTAATGCTGAAACAAAATCACCTTGTTTTTCATAGATTTTGCCAATTCGGAGAAAAGTTACGGGTTCAATTTCTGGAGTTTTGTTTTCTTTGAGAACATTTTGAAATGCGGTTAATGCATCGATGGTTTTATTTTGGTATAACAGAAAATCTGCTTTTGCAAATTTTTTGAGAGAAACTTGTGTTGAATCTGCAACTGTATTATCATTTAACAACAAGAATAAATCCATTGCATCATTCGCAATCAAGTGTGTTGTAGCAGATTTTAGTGCTTTGAGTTGTTTAGATGCCCAAACAAAATCGTTTTGATAGTAACTAGTTTTGGCGATTTTTAAACTAGCTTCGTGACCAATTTCATCATTTTTTTGGTCTTCTTCAACTTGAGAATATTGTATGAGTGCTTGATTGAATTTTTCTTGAGATAAAAGAATATCGCCTAATTCCATCTTGATATCAGCAATTTGATATTGATTTAAAGGCAGTTCTAATGTTTTTTTCAATATTATTTTTCCTTCTTCGGGATTTTTGAGATTGAAAGCAACAAAATGTGATTGTAATTTTAAAATTGATAGTGTGTAGGGACTAAACCCAAACTCTTTTATTAGATTATCAAATTCTAGACTAATTGCCGGAAGGTCTTTTTCGATTGCATTGGCAACTTTAATCTTCATTAAAAATCGGTTTGCTTCAATTTTAAGATCTAAATCATTTGTGTTTTCAAGGATAAAAGTGAAAATTTCTTTGGCTGTTTCTGGCTCATCTTCCTCAATGGCTAGTTTAGCAAGATTAACAATATTCGAAAATGTATCTGGATTTCTTTTGTAAATACCTTTTTCTTGAATAAATGCTTTTCCGAATTCTTTTTGTTGAACAAAAAACCAACTTAAATATTGGTTCCAAAATACATCTTGACTTTTTTGAGACCGCAACAACAATGCTTTTCTTAGTTTGTCTGTAAAAACAGCATTCAAATCATCGAATATAAACCTCAAAAATTGTCCATGAATACTGTTTAACATTTGTGGGTTTGAAAAAGATTCTGATAAAAACTTTTCAATCATCAAATCCGTATTTCCTTTTTGACCATACAAAATTGCCATTTGATAATTGAAATTGAGTTTTGGATCAATTGTCATGGCGGTTTGATAGGATAAAATAGCATAATCTAAAATTATTTTTTTTTCGAATACTGAAGCAACACCATAAACATCATTTGGGTTTTTCTTAATTCGATCAATTGCTAAATCGTATTGTTTTTTGGATTTAGCATCTTCTTTCAATAATTGAAAGTTATAACCCAAGTCGACTAACAAACTGGCTTGATTGTATTTTTGAATTCGATCAAGTATTAATTTTTCACAGACTTCGAATCGTTGTAATTGTTGGTTACAATCAATTATTTTTTGAAAATATAATGGGTTTGATGGTCGAGATTTATACAACTCATCATAACTTATCAATGCTTTTTCGAAATCACCTTTATCAAAATAGTTTTGCGCTAGTTGTTCGTTTTGACTGAAAACAACTAGTGTAAAAAAGAGAGCGATATGTAGAAATAAATTTTTCAATTTAGGATATTAAATTAGTTTACTATTTTATTCACTTTCCATTTATCATCTTTTTTTGAAATGAAATAAATTTTTTGAACAGATTTTTTTGTGATAGGATAATTGATCGATACATAAACATCAACGCTATCCATTGAAATTGGGTATTCTGAGATTGAAACATGAGTTTTTGACTCTAACATTCTTTTTTCAAAATTAGGTTTGTTATGTAAAACACTATCTGATAATTGAAATAATTCGCCTTCGTTTCCTCTAAAAATCCAAAGAATTTTAGTTTTATTTTTAATTTCGAATTTTTTAATCATCAAACTATCACTCAAAACATCTTTGTATTTTCCATAAAATTTATCTAAACCTTTCGTTTTTAGATGATCCTGAAACTCAATGTAGGCTGTTCCACAACCAAAAACACGTGTTTGAAAAGGAACAAGAATTGTGTCGGTAATTTTCTCAACTTCTAAGTTATCAAAAAACACAGTATAAGGAGATTCTAAATTAGTCATTAGTTTTTTTGTTTCACGATTTTGACATGAAAGAATAGTTAAAACTAAAGTTAAATATAGAAACGCATTTTTCATCTTAATCGATTATGTCAAATCCGCAATAACGGCGAAGTACCTCTGGAATAACAATTCCATCAGGTGTTTGATAGTTCTCCAAAATCCCTGCCAAAACTCGTGGTAAAGCCAAAGAACTTCCGTTTAGGGTATGTGCTAATTGATTTTTTCCATCTTTGTCCTTGAAACGTAATTTCAATCTGTTGGATTGAAAAGCTTCAAAATTAGAAACAGAACTAATTTCTAACCAACGATCTTGCGCTGTAGAAAAAACTTCGAAATCATAGGTCATGGCAGATGCAAAACCCATGTCTCCACCACAAAGGCGCAAAATCCTGTAGGGTAATTTCAATTCTTGTAAAATATTTTTCACATGTTCAACCATTCCTTCCAAAGCTTCATACGATTTATCAGGATGTTCAATTCTAACAATTTCGACTTTATCAAACTGGTGTAAACGATTTAATCCACGAACGTGTGCTCCCCAAGAGCCAGCCTCACGACGAAAACAAGGTGTGTAACCTGTCGCTAAAACTGGTAATTCAACTTCTTGCAAGATTACGTCTCTAAAAATATTGGTTACAGGAACTTCTGCTGTTGGAATCAAATATAAATCGTCTTTTGAGTCGTGATACATTTGACCTTCTTTGTCTGGTAATTGCCCTGTTCCATAGGCTGATGCTTCGTTTACCAAATGCGGAACTTGGTATTCTGTGTAACCCGCATCGGTATTTTTATCTAGGAAATAAGAGATCAAGGCGCGTTGTAATTTAGCACCTTTTCCTTTGTATACAGGAAAACCCGG
>JANPDC010000095.1:0-6074 GCA_031431275.1 Bacteroidota bacterium | reverse complement strand
CAAACGATAAATGTTTAGGGCGAATGCCTACTTTTGGTAATAAAATTTGAGTTTGCTTGAACAATTCGCTTTGGCGTTCTACACTATAAACTTTGGCACCCATCAAACACAAAACTGCCGTTTGATAACCCGAACCTGTTCCGATTTCAAGAATTTTATGGTCTTTTTGAATTTCCAGCAACTGACTTTGAAACGCAACCGTGTAAGGTTGCGAAATGGTTTGCCCCGCTCCTATCGGGAAAGCCTTATCTTGATAGGCATAGTCTTCGAAACTCGAATTCAAAAACAAGTGTCGTGGTATTTTTTTTATAGCATCTAGCACTTTCAAATCAGTAATTCCTTTTTCTTGCAAAAGTTTTACTAACTGATTTCGAAGCCCTTGATGTTTGGAAGTATCTTTCAATGTTGGGTGGTTTGTTTTTGGTAAAAATACCTTTAAAAAATCCAAAAAACAAGTTCCAAATCCTTTTTCATTATAGAAATATTTATAAATGAAATTTGGAATTTCAACGTTGAAATTTATTTTATAATTAGTACTTTTGATGAAATTTTAATTAAATAATTAATTCATATGAAAAAAATAATAGCAACAATATCAATCTTGTTTTCAGTCCATGGCATTATTGGTACATTGTACTTTTATTTTTTTTCTCCTGAAAGTCTAAAAAATTACTTTTTATCTCTAATTTTATTCTTAAAACCTTATTCATTTAATTTTTTAGAAACTGAACTTGAGATAGATAAGATAAGCGAAACTTCACATAGGTACATAAATATATCTCTAATTAACATATTCTTATACTTGAGTTTTTTTGTTGGTGGAATTATATTTATTGTGTCAAAATACAAAGAAACAAGATTGTTGAATTTTAACTACAGTTTAATTTTTTTAACTTTTCTTTTCGCACCATTCCAAATATATCTGAATGCTAACAACCCTATGCTTGTCAACAATTTTATTTCCCTGCAATTTATTTTTTCGATATCAATATCGTTTACAATCTTTTTGTTCAGCACGTATATTATAAAAAAATATTTAAACACATATGAACTTAATACCTATAATGAGACTAGCAGTAACGGTTTAGAAAAAACATATTTAGAAAATTCTTCAAGAAAAAAGAGATTCTTAAATTTAATTATCGACAATACATTAATTATCATCGTCGGGTATTCGATCATAAAAATTGCTCAATACAATGAATTTGCTGAAAATTTATTTAGACTTTTTGAATCAACATTTGGAGAAAAAATTGGTGCAATTATCTTTTTTTCAGTAATAAAATTTGCATATTACATAAGTTTTGAGTCTGTATTTAATAGTACACCTGCAAAGTTTTTAACTCTTTGCAAGGTTACTAATGAAGATGGATATAATCCGACATTTTCAAATATTCTTTTCAGAACTTTATATCGTTTTATTCCTTTTGCGGGTTTAATGTTTTTGATGAATAATAAAGTACATGATAATTATTCAAACACTTATGTGATTAATCAAAAGGTATTATCCACAAAAGGAAGTACTTATTTATTATTTATGGGAACTGGTTTGATTTCAATATTATTAATTTACTTTTATAATAATTTATAAATTTTTGCTATGTTAAAAGTGGGCGTTTTAGGTGCTGGTCATCTTGGAAAAATACATTTACGATTGTTACAACAATCAGAAAAATACGAATTAGTTGGTTTTTATGATGAAAATCATGAAAACGGAGAAAAAATCGCCAAAGAATTTGGTTACAAACAATTTGATACCATCGCCCGATTAATTCACGCTGTCGATGTAATTGATATTGTAACTCCAACACTTTCTCATTTCAAATGTGCCAAAGTTGCCATTAAATCTGGGAAACATGTTTTTATCGAAAAACCAATTTCAAATACAGTCGAAGAAGCCGAAGAAATTATTGCTCTAGCCAATGAGTTTAAAGTTCAAGGTTCGGTTGGTCATGTTGAACGATTCAATCCAGCATTTATTGCCACCAAAAACATGATTGAAAACCCAATGTTTATCGAAACCCATCGATTGGCAGAATTCAATCCGCGTGGCACCGATGTTCCTGTAGTTTTAGATTTAATGATTCACGATATTGATGCGATTTTGAGTGTTGTAAAATCCAAAGTAAAAGTCGTTCACGCAAGTGGCGTTTCAGTAATTTCGGACACGCCAGATATTGCCAATGCTCGAATTGAATTCGAAAATGGCTGCGTTGCTAATTTAACTTCTAGCAGGATTTCTTTAAAAAATATGCGTAAATCTAGATTTTTTCAAAAAGATGCCTACATATCAGTTGATTTTCTTGAGAAAAAATGCGAGGTCGTAAAAATGAAAGATGCGCCCGAAGTTCCTGGCGATTTTGATATGATTCTTCAAAATGCAGAAGGAGTCAAAAAGCAAATTTATTTCTCGAATCCTGATGTAGAACAAAACAATGCCATTCTTGACGAGTTAGAAAGTTTTGCAAATGCTATAAATACCAATAGTTCGCCAGTTGTAACGCTAGAAGATGGTACAAATGCATTGCGTGTCGCTTATCAGATAATTGAATCGATGAAACGATAGGTATGTTATCAAAAAATCTTCTTCTTGATGTCAAGTCTTTAATTAAAGATGCTTCACAAAATGCAATTCGTTCAGTTGATTTTCATAGAACCGTAATGTATTGGCATATTGGTGAACGTATTTTCAATGAAGAGCAGCAAGGAAAAGAGCGAGCCGATTATGGAAATTATCTCATAAAATATCTTTCAGAACAATTGCAACCTGAATTTGGTAGTGGTTTCTCAAAAAGACAATTAGAACGATATAGACAATTTTATAGAATGTTTCCGATTGCGTCTACACTGCGGACGCAATTGAGTTGGTCACATTACAAAATTTTTTTAAGCATTAATAATCAAGATAAAAGAGAATACTATTTAGCCGAAACAGCAAAAAATAATTGGTCAGTTCGACAAATGGAACGCCAAATAAACACCTCACTTTACGAGCGATTGCTAATGAGTAATGACAAAGAAAGTGTTTTGGCAGTTGCAAGAAATGAAGCAATTCCGACCAGTCCAAGCGAGATTATTAAAGATCCAATGGTTCTTGAATTTCTTGGTTTGAAAAGAGAAAATGCCTATTATGAAAAAGATTTAGAACAAGCAATAATTACCAATCTTCAAGATTTTTTATTAGAACTTGGTAACGGATTTTCATTTGTGGCAAGACAAAAAAGAATTCATATTGAAGGCGATGAATTTTATATAGATTTAGTTTTCTATAACCGATTGATGCAATGTTTTGTATTATTTGAAATAAAAACCCACAAATTAACACACCAAGATATTGGTCAACTTCAAATGTATGTCAATTATTACGACCGAATAGAAAAACTAGAATTTGAAAAACCCACAATCGGAGTTTTACTTTGCGCAGATAAAAATGATGCTGTTGTAAAATTCACATTACCCGAAAATGGCAACTCAATTTTAGCAAGCCAATATCAATTATATCTTCCAACAGAAGCACAATTATTATCAGAAATCACGAAAAATTTAGAAATTCAAAAAATATAAAAATGAAAACAATAGCCGTAATCGGAGCAGGAACAATGGGAAACGGAATTGCCCACACATTTGCACAATCAGGTTTTACCGTAAAATTAATTGATGTTTCAGAAAAATCTCTTGATAAAGGAATGGCAACAATCGCCACAAATTTGGACAGAATGGTTGCCAAAGGAACAATTACCGTAGACGATAAAGCAAAAACAATTACCAATATTATTACTTATACTGATATAAAAGATGGTGTTGTAGGTGTAGATTTAGTAGTTGAAGCAGCAACCGAAAATGTAGAATTAAAACTCAATATTTTCAAACAATTGAACGATGCTTGTTCGCACAATACAATTTTGGCAACCAATACCTCTTCTATTTCGATTACTCAAATAGGTTCAGTTGTTACTCATCCTGAACGTGTTATCGGAATGCATTTTATGAATCCGGTGCCGATTATGAAATTGGTAGAAATCATTCGTGGTTATAACACGTCCGATGAAGTGACAAAAATCATTATGGAATTATCAGAAAAATTAGGCAAAACTCCAGTCGAAGTCAACGATTATCCAGGATTTGTCGCCAACAGAATTTTAATGCCAATGATTAACGAAGCCATCGAAACTTTATACAACAAAGTGGCTGGAGTTTACGAAATCGATACGGTAATGAAACTCGGAATGGGACAACCTATGGGGCCATTGCAACTAGCAGATTTTATTGGTCTAGACGTTTGCCTAGCAATATTAAACGTAATGTATGACGGTTTTAAAAATCCAAAATATGCGCCTTGTCCATTGTTAGTAAACATGGTACGTGCAGGAAAATTAGGTCAAAAATCTGGAGAAGGTTTCTATGATTATGGCCCCCTAACCCCCAAAGGGGGAATTAAACCAGAAAAAAAATCAAACTAAATTAACTAACTCAAATTCCCCCTTTGGGGGTTAGGGGGCAGATATGGCAAAAATAATTCCTTTTAAAGCGGTTCGACCAACATCAGACAAAGTAAGTTTGGTGACTTCTCGCTCGTATGATGAATATTCGAGTGCAGAACTAGCATCGCAATTGGACTTTAATCCGTTTTCGTTTTTGCATATACTAAATCCAATTTATGCTAATCAACAAAAAGTTGGTTTAGAAAAAAGATTCAAATTAGTGGCTCAAAAATACAAAGAATTTAAAAATGACGATGTTTTTTTGAAAGAAAACAATACTGTATTTTACATTTATGAAATTCAAGCCAAAAATCAAAATTTCACAGGAATAATTGCTGGAACATCAATCGAGGATTATCAGCAAAATATCATTAAAAAACACGAAGATACTTTGCAATATCGGGTAGAAGTTTTCAAGGATTATTTACATCAAACAGGTTTTAATACCGAACCTGTTTTGTTGACATATAAAGACGATTTAGAATTAAATTCTTGGATTAATTTCAAGAAAAATCAGCCAAGAATTTATGAATTTTCTACAAAAAAGAAAGAAAAGCATTTGTTGTGGAAAATAGAACACCAGCCAGAAATTGAATATATTCAAAATAAATTTGAAGAAATTGGTGATTTGTATATTGCCGATGGACATCACAGAACTGCATCGGCAGAACTGTTATTCGAACAAGATAAAAAATCAGGAAACGAAAATATTAAATATTTTATGAGTTTTTTAATTGCCGAAAGCAACGTAAAAATTTATGAATACAATCGAATAATTCGTGATTTGAACAAACACTCAAAAACCGAGTTTTTAGAACTTTTATCGAATACGTTTTGGATAAAAAACAAGGAACAGGAATTGTGGAAACCAAGCAAAAAATTCGAATTTGGAATGTATCTCGACAACGAGTTTTATTGTTTAACACTCAAAGATTCTAACAGTTTTGCAACAACATTAGAAAGTCTCGATGCTCAAATTCTTTATGAAAAAGTATTGCAACCCATTCTTGGAATTACAGATTTGCGAAATGACGAACGCATAGATTATATTCCAGGAAACCAATCTATAACCACAATAAAAGAAGTCATTGACGAAGGCGAATTCGAAATTGGTTTTATGTTATTTCCAACCGAAATTGCAGAAATAAAAGCACTTGCGGATAACGATTTAATTATGCCTCCTAAAAGTACTTATATTGAACCAAAGTTTCGAAGTGGATTGGTGGTTTATGAATTATAATTAGAGAATTTTAAAATGGAAAGCAACATCATTCTATACCAAACTGAAAATAGTAATATTACAATAAATGTTACTTTTCAAGATGAAAATTTTTGGTTATCGCAAAAAATGATTGCGCAGTTGTTTGGCGTTGAAAGAAGTGTAATCACAAAACACCTAAAAAATATTTTTGAATCAGAAGAATTGAATGAAAATTCAGTTAGTGCAATTTTTGCACATACTGCCGAAGATGGAAAAAAATACAATACAACTTTTTACAATCTTGATGCAATCATTGCTGTTGGCTATCGAGTAAATTCTAAACAAGCAACACAATTTAGAATTTGGGCAACTCAAACATTAAAAGAATTTAT
>JANPDC010000094.1:0-2986 GCA_031431275.1 Bacteroidota bacterium | reverse complement strand
TTACGACTCAAAAAAGAAAAAATTGAACTTGTAGATTTAGTGCGAAAGTGTCTAGAAAAACAACAAATTTCGACCTCAAAAGAAATTAAATTTATAACCAATTCAAAAGAATCATTTGTCAATATTGATATTTTTCATTTTGAAAATGTAATCTCAAATTGTATTGAAAATGCTGTAAAATATGGCGGAAATAAAATAGATATTGAACTAAATACTTTCGAAAAATCTACTGAAATCGAAATTCGTGATAACGGAAACGGTATTAACAAAACACATCAAAAGAAAATTTTTGACAAGTTCTATCGCATTCCAACACAAAACATTCATGACATCAAAGGTTTTGGTATTGGATTGTATTACGTGAAACAAATTATCGAAAAACATGAAGGAACTGTAGATTTTATTCCAAATGATACTGTCACAATATTTAAAATCACGCTGCCAAATGATTAAGAAAATCAAGATTTTATTAGCCGAAGATGAACCTTCGTTAGCCATGATTATAAAAGAAAGTTTAGAAACTCGAAACTTTGAAGTTTTTCATTTTAACAATGGCGAAGATGCTTTTTTAGAGTTTTCTAAATCAACATTTGACGTTTTAGTTTTAGATGTGATGATGCCAAAAAAAGATGGTTTTACGCTTGCAAAAGACATTCGTAAATTAGATAAAAAAATTCCGATTATTTTTTTAACTGCAAAGTCTCAAACACAAGATGTAGTCGAAGGTTTTGGTATTGGTGGAAACGATTATCTAAAAAAACCATTTAGTATGGAAGAATTAATTGTTAGAATTAATGCTTTGATTCATAGAAATAATGAAGATAGTATAGACTCAAAGATTGAAATCGGAACTTATACATTTGATGCTACAAAACAAACTTTGGAGCGAAACAAAAATTTAATAGTACTCACGCATCGAGAAAATGAATTACTCAAAATGTTGATTTTAAACAAAAATGAAGTCCTAGATCGATCAATAATCCTGACTTCAATTTGGGGAAATGATGATTTTTTCAGTGGTCGAAGCATGGATGTTTTTATTTCGAAACTCCGCAAAAAACTATCAAACGATGAATCAATTCAAATTTTGAATATCCGTGGATTTGGATATAAAATAGTCTTTTAATTTTTGATTGAAACCTAACAGGTTATAGAAAATAGGATAGATTTCAATCAAAAAGTCATCATTCAAATTACCTTCCAAAACCCATTTGTGATCTGCCGTTTCCGCCTTGGCTTTGACGCATTTCTTGAACTTCTTTCATTTTTTTCATTACCGTTTCGTCAAAATCTTTTTGGTTGATAACAGATCCAGAGGTTGGCGCTTTGATTTCTGCTTTTTCTTTTAGATTCAAAACTACTTTTGAACAAAGAATTGTAGTTTGTCCATCGTTTACTTCAAGAATCAAACCTGGTAAACCCCAATATCCTTCTGGTCCTTGATTAACAGGTATTTCTGGAGTATACCACGCGGTGATTGTTATCTCTTTTGGTGTTTCTACTTCGTCCATGAAGTTGGTTTTTTTGTCTTTGTCTTCCACTTTTGGCGCATCTTTATTTTCTTTTTTCAATCGCATACTTTTGAAATCTGATTTGCTAGTCAATTTAACAGCAGTTGCCTTGAAACAATTGTAACCTCCAATAACTCGTGTTTCAGATTCCATTTTCCATTTGAGTGTTTGCAACGAATCTTTGATTAAAAATTCTTTACCCATAAACTCTCTGAAATCAGTGTAGGATTTTGATTTCACATCTTTATAATAGGTTCCACCAGCGCCCGTCATGCTGTTCATCATTCGACTCATGCTTCCACCTTGACCTGTTGCATCTAATTTCTCCTCTTCTTTGTATATTGATGACGATTTATCAAAATTGAGTACAAATGTT
This sequence comes from Bacteroidota bacterium, assembly GCA_031431275.1. Classification (GTDB taxonomy): domain Bacteria; phylum Bacteroidota; class Bacteroidia; order Flavobacteriales; family Flavobacteriaceae; genus Flavobacterium. The sequence goes on along the minus strand of JANPDC010000094.1, from coordinate 1,099 downwards.
TTTTCAAACATTTTTTTCATACGCTCTTCTACCATTTTTTGCATATCTGGCGTCATGTCTTTGTTGCCCGCAAAACGCTTAGTAAACTCTGCCGTGCTGGTTTTAGACTCATAGGTCGCTGCGCCTTGAAAATTTTTTTGTGCAACCAATTGTAAAGTTGTTGCTATGATAATTGCAAAAGATAAAACTATATTTTTCATGATTAGAAATTTAATTTTGAGCAAATATGACGATTTGAAAAGAATTTTGTTACTAACGGTTTGTTAAAAATAAAAAATAAAAATTCTAAAAACAATTTCTAAATTTGATTTTATAAATATAGAAGTCGTTTAAATTTTACTTATTTTTACACTCTTACAATATAATAAATTTAATAAATTTTCGAAGATGCATATAGCAATAGCAGGAAACATAGGTGCTGGAAAAACCACATTAACCAAACTTTTGGCAAAACACTTCAAATGGGAACCTCATTTTGAAGATGTTGTTGACAATCCATATCTTGATGATTTTTACCATCAAATGGAACGCTGGTCGTTTAATCTTCAAATTTACTTCTTGAACAGTCGTTTTCGTCAAGTGTTGCAAATTCGCGAAAGTGGTAAAAAAATCATTCAAGATCGAACGATTTATGAGGATGCACATATTTTTGCGCCCAACCTTCATGCTATGGGTTTGATGACCAATAGAGATTTTCAAAACTATTCATCACTTTTTGAACTGATGGAAGGTTTAGTTGGTGCGCCCGATTTATTAATTTATTTGCGAAGTTCCATCCCAAATCTTGTGGGTCAAATTCACAAACGAGGTCGCGAGTACGAAAACACGATTTCTATTGATTATTTGAGTCGATTGAATGAGCGTTATGAAGCTTGGGTTCACACGTACAACAAAGGAAAATTACTTATTATCGATGTGGATGATATTGATTTTGTTAACAATCCCGAAGATTTAGGAATGATTATCAATAGAATAAATGCAGAAATAAACGGATTGTTCTAAAATTCAAACCACCAAATAACAAAACAAACATGGCTAGCATAATACAAATTTCTGGTAGTAAAAATAAAGTATCCACGCCAAACACAAGATGGTCAAT
>JANPDC010000093.1:0-17459 GCA_031431275.1 Bacteroidota bacterium | reverse complement strand
CTTCAATAGGTTTTAATTCTCTTCTTACATTTGCAGAAACAACATTGTCAAAATAAGAAGTATAACTTTGAAAAGTTGCAATGTTTTTCTCAAGCATTAAAACTCTCTCTAATAAAAGTGTGTCTGAACGTAACTTTTCTAAAAGGAATTTTACGTCAGATTCCATATTTATTATATAATCTCTAACTTCATGTATAAATAGACCAATTGTTATTCCTACACTACTTAATACCCGTAGCATGGATTTTTCTTTAAGCATTTTAGATGTTTCTTCTTTTTGTAATGCTGCAACTTCCTCTAAATCTTTTTTTAATTTCTGAATTTTTTTTCTTCTATTTTTTTTAACTTGAACATTTCCTTCTTCTTTTTCCAACTCTAGATCTAAAGCTTCCAAAGTATGTGCAATGTCTTTTATTCTAACTTCAATTTTCTCATATAAACTACCTTCTTTTTTTTGTCCTGAAACAATTTTTACATTTCTAATCTCTGCTACTTTTATTACAGCAGACATTAATGTTCGATATACAAAGTTTTGTAATTGAATTAATGCTTGATTTTCAATTAAACCCTCTCTACTAGATGTTTCATTAAATACATTTTCAGAATCGGATAATTCTATAAAACCAAAAAAGTTAAGATTTCCATGAACAGGTAATATAGACCTTTTCTTAACTGATTCGTCTAAATTTAACCAATCATTACCTGGTTCTCCATATGGCAAAACTCTAAATCCATTTCTATACAATCTTATCCCGCCGGAGGTTCTGGATAATTTTATTATACTTGTTTCTTGCATTTTCGGAATTAAACCGACTTTGTATATATAATAATATGCTTTAAATTTTACTTTTCGTAGTTTCGAAAATGGAATAGTCATATCATCTGGATCACTCCCAATTTCCCCAGGTTCATCTATTTTTAATTGTTTACTTTTTATATTATAAATACCAAGCCCTTTGTTATCAATCCAGCCATCTATTTCTGCTAACGCATGGTCATAAACCATTCTTGATTCATCAGCAATAATAATTGATTTATCGTTTTCTAGTTTTTTGAAAATTGTATTGAAGCCAGGATCTATAATTTCATTGATATTTTCCTCAACTTCTCCCTGTACTGATAACGGAAAAGGTTGTATGATTGCGCTTACATACCTATAAATACGTTTTATCGCGGCTTGTGACCATCTGTCTCTTAAGTTTTCTATTTTTAACGTTGTTCCTTCTTCTTTTCTTTTATCAACGGTGATGATTTTATTACTGATATTGAGCAAATCAGTATCACCTTTGTATTTATCCCATTCAATTGTTAAAACTAATGCGAAATCATTATTTTTAGTCTGTGTTGTTATAGTTAATTTTTTTCCAAGACGTTGTACTGCAAATCTGCCAATACCTTTTTGACCAGATCTTTTTCTATTGTATCTTTCAGAAAGAGGATTATGTAGTTTGTCCGTTGATGATATTCTCATGAAACCGTTGACTAATTGGTCACGTGTCATGCCAATACCATCATCTTCAATGAATAAAGTACCGCCAATTGAGTCAGAATTTTCAAATTTTAAAGTAACTTTTTTTGCATCAGCATCATAAGCATTTTTAACTAACTCTGATACGGCTGTTTCTTGTCTAGCAACTAATTCAGTACCTAATCTATCAATTACTCCTGCATCAACGCTAAATCGAACATTGTCAATGTCGAAACTTGCTAGTTTAGAAGAAAGCTCCAATATCTTGCTATAATCATTCGGATTTTCAACTAAAATTTTTGAAAGTTCCTCTCTTGTATTTTTTTCTTCATTCATAATATCTTGATGAATTAAATTTTTACTCTCAAATCAAATATATTTTTCATTCCTCTACACCATCCATTTCTTCAAATGCCTCTGAACTTCTCTTTGTACTTGTTCAAAATCGGGTAAATCTTTTATTTGTTCGTTCATTAATTTTTCCCAACAGACTTTGTATTGAGGTAGTTTTTGAGGTAATTTCCCAAACAAATAATCAAAGGAAGCACAATAGGATTAATTAAAGAGTTTTCTGTAAAAGCAAATATTGGTGGTTTATTATCAAAATCTATTGAATGATAAAATTCAGAAACATCTTTTAATATTTCATTATAGAATTTGAATGAAGAAATTGAATTAGTATCGTCTCTAGTTAATTTTATTGTCTTAATCATTAAACAGATTTATATATTTTTAACATTAATTGAATTAAACAAACATAATAAATTTAAAATTGTCAATGGATATTTTCTTTAGTCAACTTTAAACGCCCCAGCCATCAACTCCATTTCACTTCTTGAAATTCCTATTTCTTTTGCAATAATTTTCCATTGGATAACAACTGTTACAACTTCTTGGATTATTATTTCCATTTGATTGTTGTTTAAACGGAAATATTCGCCCACACTTTTAGCCAATTCAAAATCTAAAGCATTGTTATGGGTGTCAATGTTCAAGGCTAACCCATCTTTGTCGATTGATGGATTTAAATCATAAGCAGGCGATAAAATCCAACCCTGTTTTGTGAGAATAAAACCATGATTTCGTAAATGGTCATCAGTATTAGAAATGGCAATATTGAAGATTATTCGTCGCCATAATTGGTGCAAATTTTTATTGATGTTAGCACCATAATTTTGAATAAAATCAGCAATATCTAAATAACTTGCGGTGTTGTCTCGAATCGTATCTTCGTTGTTCCCTGTCATTGTCATTGCAGATGCAAAATGTATTCTCTCACCTTTTTCTCTGTCAAAACGTTTGGTAAAAAAAGTATGGTGGTTTCCTGCAATTTTTTCCATTCTGCAAGGTGCCATATTTATTCCAGATTTTATGGCTAACTCATACGCTAATAATTCCCAACTCGCTTTATCTATGGTATCATTTTTTGAAGGAAATTTAGCAATCCATAAATCTTTATTTTCGTCAAGAATATTCGCTTTTGGTCTCGCACCGCCAAGCGATGATCCGGGAGCCATTAATACAGACAGCCATTTTTTCACTTCATTACTTTCTTCGTCATTCTCCAACATTTTAGAAGCATTTTGCAATTCTCTAATGGATGACCAAGGCGGTGTTGGAGAAGTACTATTATTGTCTAGAAATTCTCCGTTTGGATTGGTTTTAAAACGCAATGCACCCATACGACTTTCGTCATAAACACCTAATAAAAAATCAATATCATAAAGTGTTGGTGATTTTTCTCCTTTTTCTTTGGCTTGTTGATTTGCCCTGCGTTTCATCAAGGTTCTACCCCAAGTATCGGGCATGCTATCGAGAAATATTCCGAAGTTTTCTTTATTGTTTGGATATTGTGAACCAGAATAAAATTGAATGTCTGGATCTAATAGTATTTGCTGTTCTGATTTAATCCAATCTTTGTCATATTCAAAACTAAATGCTTTTTTTGCTTTAGCAAAATGGGCAGACAAGACACCAATTATTTTAGGTTCTTGCATTCCTTGCCAATGAGCATAAACAAATATGTCGAATTTATTTTGCGCCATTTTATTTCGTTATAATAATTCTAAATCTTGTAGTTTTCTTCCAAAAGTATCATCTGCTCCAAGTTTTAGGAAATCATCTTGAAGTCCTAATACTCGAAGTACATTAAAATAAGCACCAATGGCAACACTAGGATTGCCTTTTTCTATTTGATATAAAGTTGTTCTAGCAATATCAGATCTTTCTGCCACTTGAATCGCAGTTAGCTTTCTTCTTTTTCGGGCTAACTTTATGTTTTCACCCATTTGCTCTAATGCCACTTGATATTTAGGAAAAACGGTTTGTTTCTTGCTACTCATTTTACTAAATGTTCATTAATATAAACAAAAATAGTAATTATGTTCATAATAATAAACGTTTTTTAAAATTATTTTATTTTTTGTAAATATTATAATTTTGGCAAATGATTGTTTTTTTGCTAAAGGTATACTTTTATAATAAACTAAAAACTGCATAATACACTCGATTAGTTTATTGTAATATTGTTGGATTATCGTTTTGTTTTAAAGCTATTTATAATGTTTTTTTGTAACAAATAAGGCAACTATTTGTTACAAAAAACAGTACTATTTGATCAAAAATGACGGATTTAATTTTAAATTCTAAAAAGGATTCAGACAAAATTTTCCATTAAAAACGTTAAAATCTAATAAATCAGACTTTATTTTCCACTAAAAGGCATTTATTGGTCAAAATTTTCCATTATAACTTCGAAATAATGCTTCATGGTTTAATTATCAGGTTGTTTTAAATTTTTAAGGGATTTAGCGAGACCCTAATTTCAGAAAATTATATAGTATCGATTTTATCTCTTTAGCGATAAGATTATAATGAATATTTTGGTTAACACATGAAATAAACCCCGTAAAACATATGATTACTAGGTTTTGATTGCCTTTGTTTAAAAACTGGCGGAGAAAGGGGATTAACTTTATTATTCCAAGATAGTTGAACCAGCAAACAGAGACCACAAAAAACTCCTGTGTCGTTTTTTTTGTTTTCTAATTTCCAAAAGTAACTTAAAAGTTATGCTTTGGTTGCTTTTGGTAATTAAAAAACCCCAAAATTATAGATTTTGGGGTTTCATCTGCGGAGAAAGAGGAACTACCACCTACTTACTTTTCTTTACTTTCTATTACCCTTAAAACCCTTATAAATAATGGGTTTTTATAAAAGTAGAATTAAATAAGGACAAACAAAATTAAACTAAATCAAATTTTTTTGTCCCCTGTGTTGTCCCCTAACAATATTTTTTCTATTTTTGAGTAAATTTATATTTTATGCCAGATGCAAAATTTATTCTAAAAGAGCCAAATTCAAATGATAAGTCCCTTGTGTACTTGTTTTACAATTACAATAGCCAAAGATTAAAATATTCAACAGGAGAAAAAATCTTACCTTCAAATTGGAACTCAACAAAGCAAAGAGCAAAAGAAACTGCGAAATTTCCTGAATATCCAGAATTTAACCAAAGACTACGAAATATTGAAACTGCTATAAACACTTGTTACCGAAGACTTCTAAATGATGAAAAGTTTATTACACCGGACCTACTTCGAGAAGAATTAAACATTGAACTCAACCAAGAGAAGCTAACTAAAAAGCGTTTAGATTTGTTGGAATGGATAAAGAACGAAATTGAAATTTTAAAGCTATCGCAAAAAGTGGGCTCCATTCAAGTCTATAATGCACTATTAAAACATCTAACTGAGTTTTCTATCAAAAGACGTTTTAAGCTAAATTTTGAAAATGTTACAATTGAATTTTACGAACAATTTCAAGACTACTTAATCAACGAAAAAAAACTATTGAACAATACGTTTGGAAAACAAATAAAAACACTTAAAACGTTTTTAAATCTTGCAACAGAAAAAGGCATCAATACAAATTTAGCATACAAAAGCAGGTTGTTTAAAGCACCACAAGAAACAATCGACCACATTTTTTTGAACGATGAAGAGTTAGATAAGATTCATAAAACAGACTTTGGTGAAAAGTTATATTTGGACAGAGTAAGAGATCAATTTTTAATAGGTTGTCATACTGGATTGAGATTTTCAGATTTTACACAATTGAAAAAAGAAAACTACCGAGAGACCAATTATGGAAGTGTATTTAACGTAATAACTTACAAGACTGATGAACGAGTAATTATTCCGATTAAGCCTATTGTAAAAGGCATTTGGGATAAATATAATGGTAATTTACCCAGACCAATTTCAAATCAGAAAATGAACGAATACATTAAAGAAATAGGTCAAATTGCTGGGATTTCAAATATGGAAATAGTTAAAAAGAAAAGCGGTTTAGATGTTCGGCAAACAATACAACCAAAATATGAATTAATATCTACGCATACTGCTAGAAGAAGTTTTGCCACAAATGCTTTTTTAAGCGGTATTCCTGCAATTAGCATTATGAAGTTTACAGGTCATAAGACCGAAAGCTCCTTTATGAAATACATTAAAGTAACCCAAAGCATAAATGCTGAATTGTTAAGTAACCACAAATTTTTTAATTAATTATGAGCGATACAAAAATAGAATATGATAGATATTTGAGTAATTTAGAATCTGTTCTTGAAGAAGTTGTAACAGTTAATTTTAAATATCAAGAAATCAAAGAAAACTTTCTACCTCACATATTTGGTAAATTTCGGCAGTTTTCAGAAAATAATTATTTGGAGCAGACCAGAATTGAATTTGTTGAAATTGTATTTCAAATGATTGATAACATTAAATCAAAGTTGTCAGATATAAAAATTAAAAATATTGATGAAAGAAACGACATTTTAACTCAAATAAAAATTACTACAAAATTAATATTTCCAGATGTAATCATTGAATCGAAAAAACCATTAACAACCAATGAAAAAGTTATTATTTTAGAATATTTAGGCATTTTGAAATTGTTGGATAGCAATGGTATCAGTCAAAAAAATATTGCTCAAATACTGGAATTATTATTAGAAAAGAGTTTTGATAATTTAAAAGAATCAATACGAAACAGAAATGGAAAAATAAAAACAACTGAATCTGTTAGAAACGAAATATCATTAAATAGCGTAAAAAATATAGCTGAAAAATTGAAGTTCAACCAATTAATTGAGAAAGTAGATATTGATTTAGCTGAACTAAATGCAATAAAACAAAAAAAGGGGTAGTACACCACCATTACCCCTTACAACTTCTGTTTACACCTTTGTAAAAATTAATATAAAGGAAGAATGGAAAATACATTATTCACCGCAATATCATTTGAAGAACTACAAAATAAGTTCGCTCAAATTGTAGAAGATAAAATAAGTAATCTTCTAAAACTAAATTCCCATCAAGAGGACAATCAAAAGGAAAAATACGCTACCAGAGAAGAAATATCTGATAGATTGCGTATTTCTTTACCAACACTAAATACGCTCACTAAAGATGGTGTAATAACTGGCTACCGAATTGGGAGACGAGTTTTATATAAATGGATTGAAGTTGAAAGTGTACTTCAAGAAATTACCTCAACGAAGTACAAGCGTAAAGCCATCAAATAATCTTTTTGTATGATTGATAATGTAAAATCAGCTGCAAAACAGATTGGGTTATTTCCTAGTGAAGAGGTCAAACCCGATTTCATATTTATTAAACAACTTAAATTTATGGGAATTAGAAGTTTAAAAAACTTTGAAATTGTAAAATACCAATGTCAATATAAAAATCTGTTATTAACGTTGAACGAAAGAGAGTTAATAGTTACAAATTCTCTACATAAATTGATAAAAGGAAACAATTATTCTGATTTTAGATTTAATGAATTAATATCTGCCGTAAATGAAATTGAAAAAATAACAGGTATTCCTGCCTCCGAATTTAAAATTAGAAAACTTGAATTTGCTGTTAATATAACTGTGCCAATTCAAGCAACTGACTACCTCTCAAAATTCTCTGATTACAAAGGTAGAGAATTTGATAAAATGAGAGATAATAAGCTGTGGTATGGTATAAAATATATTTTTACCGAGTATAGCTTAAAAATTTATGACAAATCAAAACAAGTTAAAATTGCTGATAGAATTGATATTAATCAAAATATTTTGCGATTTGAGGTTGTTTATAATTGCCAAAGAAAACTAACTGCTATTGATAATTTATCTGATTTAAAAGACGTAAAAAAGATTTCCGTGCTGTTTAATCAATTTATTTCAATGATAAAAAGAATTAATTGTATCGGAAATGAGGACTTTACAAATTTTAAAAATTCAGATCGAGAACGCTATTTTGCAGGGAAAAATCCTGAATATTGGAAAAGTCTCAAATCACATAACATCAATACTTATAAAACTAATAAAAAGCGATTTATAGAAATTCAAAACAAAGTCAATGCCAAGGATTTAATTGAAGATTTTGAACATGATTTGACTGTAAAATTTAATCACTTGATTAATTCATAAAAAATTAATATTTCAGTACTTGTAATATAGGCATGAAAAAGGGTGTAAACAGTATTAAAAAATAAAGTAATAAAAACTATAAATAAAGTTACCCAAAACATTAAATACCATACCTCTAAATTTTGTTACTAAACAAAAATTTTGTAAATTTAAGTATTAAAAAAAGATAGAAATGATAGTATCGGCAGGGCTTACAGAGATAAGTAGATTAATAAAAGATAATTTTGTTTGTGTTTCAACAGTAGGTAAAATCTACGGAGATTATAAGAGAAAAGAAGAGGTAGAGAGAATTGTAGGCATCGGTATTTTTCAACATTATTACCATCTTAAAGCGAAAGATTACAAGGCTTGCTATGTTCTTTACCGTGCCAAGTTAGAAAAGCTCGGATTCGAGCGTATTTACGGCTCATTAGTCGCCCATCTAAATAATCACAATAAAACCAAACTCGCATTAATCGGTAACGGTCAAGACGATGAGTTTTGTTACAGATTTATACTAGCCGACTTTCTTTCAGAAAACGGCATTGTTTTACATGGCGTGAAGACCGAGCAAATGCTAATACAAAAAAGTTATTGGGAATTTGATATTTATAAACATAGACCACATTTCAATTTTACTAATGAATTTGTACAAACAACTTTAGAAAGTTGGATTTGGGTATTTGCTTCCACAATGGCTCACAACCCACATCATTATACTTTAAGAAAAGATTTAGGAGACGATGAACTGTATCTAAAAATTGCTAGCCATATAAGATTTCATGGAATTATCAATATTTATGAAGGAGTCGTATATAGAACCTTAACATTGAATGGCTTTCAGTATTGGACGGCAGTCCAAGACATCGAAAATACTGATGTCGATTTGATAAATCGAGCCAAAATCAAAAAACTTGAAGTCTAAAAATAGAATTAATAAATTTTGTCTCAAAGCAAAATAAACAATAAAAAGCACTAAACAAAAATGCACACTTAAAAAAGGGGAAAATATGTATTCACTAAATTCAACACGAAATAAGAAAAAATTAATGTTATCAGCACTAGAAAGTTCATTGGGAATTGTAAGCACCTCTTGCCAAAGAGCAGGAATTGGTAGAAGCACTCACTACCTTTGGTTGAAGACAGACAAAAAGTATAAAGAAAAAGTTGAAAACATTGATGAGATTGCAAAAGATTTTGCTGAAACCTCACTTTTTGAGCAAATTAGACGCTTAAATACAACCGCTACTATCTTTTATCTAAAAACAAAGGCAAAAGACCGTGGCTATGTCGAGGTTAAGTACATCTACCGTTATGTAGATGTTCCAATACCATCACAATTTGATAACTACACAACGGAAGAATTAGAAGATTATGTTTACCAATTACTAAAAGAAAAAAGAGCGTTAAAATCCTTAAACGAGCGTTTATGAAACGTTACAACAACAAAAACTATGGAAAATTACACATCATATTTGAGAGTAAGTACAGTTAGCCAAGGACAATCTGGATTGGGAATTGATTCACAAAAAAGCATCATCAATAATTATCTAAAAGGCGTTCTACCAGTTAATGAATTTATTGATATTGAAAGTGGAACTAAAAAAGGAAATGACCGACAGGGTTTAAAAGATGCTTTGGCATATTGCAAAGAACACAAAACCAAACTCATCATTGCCAAGTTAGACCGATTGAGTCGAAGCGTATCATTTATTTCACATTTAATGGAAAGCGACGTTGAATTTGTTATATGCGATATGCCTACTGCGAATAAGTTTACGATTCATATTTTTTCAGCACTTGCAGAACAGGAAGCAAGATTTATAAGTGAACGCACAAAATCGGCATTAGCAGAATTAAAGAAAAAAGGCAAGATTTTAGGTTGTCCAAAAAATTTAACTAACGAAGCGAGGGCGAAAGGCACAAACGCTTTGATTTTGAAAGCACAGATTAACACAAACAACAAGAAAGCAACTGCCTTAATAGTCTCTTTAAGACGTGATAATGTAAGTTACGGAAAAATAGCTGACCAACTTAATAATTGTTGTTTTAAGACCAGTACAGGCAAGGAGTTTTCAGGGTCGCAAGTAATGATTTTATTTGAAAGGCACAATGCTAACCTAAATAGCCAAATTACTATTTAAAAAAGTAACTTAAAGTTCAACTTTCTCAAAAAGTTCCGAAAGTGTAATTTTAAGTGCAGAAGCGATTATTGATAAAGTGGCAATATTTGGTGTAACTCTGCCTTTCTCAATTTTGTATAAATACTGCCTATCCTTGCCAACCATTTCCGCTAATTCGGTTTGTGTTAAACCCCTTAATTTTCTGAAAACGACTATTTGTTCTCCTACAATTTTGGGAACTTCATTTGATAGTTTTTGTATTTCGACTTCTGTTAAACTTTGCATTGGTGCAAGTTCCAGCGAAATAGATTGAAATTTGTAACCTTAAAATACTACATTTTTTATATATTTGTAATCTAATTTAAAAACAGAATTTTATGAAGAATCTCAAATATGTATTACTTGGCATTTTAGCCCTTGGAATATTAGGTGCAATTTTTAAACCAAAAACAAAAGTGGTTGAAACTGAAAAGTCAATAGTAGTAACAGAGAAAATTAAACCTCAAAAATTAGCTATCGATTTGGACCATTCTGAATTTTGGGATAAGTTCGACCCAATGGTCAAAGAACGGGTTTACAAAATGATTGAAAATAATGATTGTTCTGGTTTGCAACAAGAATTTAATACAACGGCAGATGTAATGGATAAATTACAAGCAACAGGCAAAAGTGCATCAAGAAACCTTGACTTAATGGATTTCTTGGATGAACAAATGAAAAAATTAGATTGTCACAATTAGAATCAAAAATACTTTTATAATTTAAAGCATCAGTAACCAACATTGATGCTTTTTTTTCGCTAAAGTCTCATTTTAATTGCAACAAAATTTAATAAATAATACTAAAATCTGCACTATACGCCTGTTTTATTAATGAAAACAGTACCTAAATAAAACTTAAAATACTGACATCAAAATAGCTCAAATTTTGTATATAAACAGTATTTTTGGAAATTGCACTAATCTAATTTAGTGTTTCAATAAATATAGAGTTTTAAGACCTTATGGCAATTAAAAAATCAGAATTATACAGCTCACTTTGGAAAAGTTGTGATGAATTAAGAGGTGGAATGGATGCCTCACAATACAAAGATTATGTTTTAACATTATTATTCGTAAAATACATTTCCGATAAATATAAAGATGTAAAATTTTCCGCAATAAAAGTTCCAGACGGGGCTTCTTTTGATGATATGGTTGCTTTGGTTGGAACACCGAATATTGGCGATGACATCAATAAAAAAATTCTCAATAAAATTAAAGAAGCCAATAAATTAAATGATTTTCCTGATTTTTGTGATGAAACCAAATTAGGCAAAGGAGAGGCGTTAATTAAAACAGTTAGTAATCTAATTTTGATTTTTAATAGTCCAGATTTAGATTTTTCTGGAAATAATGCAAGTGATGACGATTTATTAGGCGATGCCTACGAATTTTTAATGCGACATTTCGCAACTGATTCTGGAAAGTCCAAAGGGCAATTTTACACGCCTTCCGAAGTAAGCAGAGTTTTAGCTAGAGTTATTGGTATTAATTCAAAAAACTCAAATGCACAAACTACTGCCTATGATCCTACTAGCGGTTCGGGGTCGCTGCTTTTGAAAGTAGCCGAAGCAGCCGAGAAAAATATTACCTTGTATGGTCAAGAAAAAGAATTTGCTACTGCCAATTTAGCCAAAATGAATATGATTCTTCACGGCTATCCATCGGCAGAAATAATCGCAGATAATACACTATCTGACCCATTTTTTAAAAATGAAAATGACGATGATACACTTAAAACCTTCGATTATATAGTAGCAAATCCGCCATTTTCCCTTAAAAGTTGGAGTAATGGAGTATCAATAACTAATGACCCATACAAACGATTTGATTTAGGTGTGCCACCAGATAAAAATGGCGATTATGCTTTTTTGCTTCATATTCTGAAATCTTTGAAATCCGATGGTAAAGCAGCTGTTGTATTACCTCACGGAGTTTTATTTAGAGGTAATTCAGAAGCAGGAATCCGTAAAAACATACTAACTAAAGGTTACATTAAAGGAATTATTGGTTTGCCAGCCAACTTATTTTACGGCACTGGTATTCCTGCTTGTATATTGGTTTTAGACAAAGAAAATGCCCACGAGCGAACCCATATTTTTATGGTTGATGCCAACAAAGGTTTTGTTAAATATGGCAATAAAAACCGACTGCAAGAAAAAGATATTCATAAAATTGTTGATGTTTTCAATGGCGAAATAGAGTTGCCAAAATACAGCCGTAAAGTAAGCATTGAAGAAGTTGCCAACAGCAAAAACGATTATAATCTAAATATTCCGAGATATATCGATTCGCAAGAAGCAGAAGATATTCAAAATATTGATGCTCACATTTTTGGTGGCATTCCACAAATTGATATAGAAGCATTCGACAAATACTGGAAAATCTTTCCAAACCTAAAGAAGGCATTGTTTGAACCGCAACGGAAAGGCTTCTATGATTTAAAAATAGAACGAAACGAAGTTAAAAATACCATTTTCGCTTTTGATGAATTTATAACTTATAAGCTAAAACTTCAAGATACATTTGACAATTGGAAAACTAAAACAGAAGTGCATTTTTCAGCATTTAAAAAAGGTATTCATCCAAAACAAGAAATTGCAAAAATAGGAGAATCAATTTTGACTACTTACGCAAAAGACCCATTATTGGAGGGCTACGATATGTACCAACATTTAATGCAATATTGGGAAGAAACTTTACAAGATGATTTTTATGCTATTGCGTTAGAAGGTTGGGATGCAGGAAATGATTACGAAAGATTAGTTATTAAAGGCAAAAAAGACAGTAACGGCAAAACAACTAAAGACAAAACCGTTGAAGGATTAGACGGAATAGTTGGTAAATTGATACCGCCAAGTTTATTGATTCAAAACTATTTTGCAACACAATGGGAAGCAGTTACAAGTTTTGAAGAAGAGGTTGAAATCAAAAAAGCCGAAATTGAAGAGATGCAAATAGAAAACGAAGTTGAAGACGGAATTTTTGCAGATTTAGACAAAGTAAATATTACAACAGTTAAAGCCTTATTAAAGAAACGAAAAAACGAAAAAGCTCCTAAAGAAGAAATAGCAGTTATTGAAAATTATATAGACCTGAACGAAGCAATTGCAAGTTTTGGAAAATTAATTAAAATAGAAAAAGCAACAATTGAAAAAGCGGTATTAGAAAAATACCCAAAACTAACAGAAGCCGAAATAAAAAATTTGGTAATTACAAAGAAGTGGATGCAATACTTAACAAATGCTTTGCATTGCGAACAAGAACAATTAAGCCAAACACTAGCCAACCGAATAACTGAATTAGCAGACCGTTATGAAGTAACACTACCAGAAATGGAAAATGCTGCAAATGATTACGAAACCAAAGTAAAACAACATTTACAAAAAATGGGATGGAAATGGTAGAATCAAAATTTAAAAAAACAGATATTGGTTTGATTCCAGAGGACTGGGAGTTAATGAAAGTTAAAAACTTTTCTTCAATAAAAACAGGTTCTAAAAATACACAAGATAAAATTGAAGATGGTATTTATCCTTTTTTTGTCCGTTCTCAAAATATTGAAAAAATCAACTGTTATTCGTTCGATGGTGAAGCAGTCCTTACAGCTGGAGATGGTGTTGGCGTCGGTAAAGTAATTCATTATATAAATGGAAAGTTTGATTTTCATCAAAGAGTTTATTCAATAATTAATTTTTCAGATAAAGTATCTGGCTTTTATTTTTTTAAATATTTTCAAAATAATTTTTTAAATAGAATTATGCAAATGACTGCAAAGTCATCCGTTGATAGTGTGAGAATGGATACAATAGCAGAGATGGAAATCCCACTACCACCGCCACCCGAACAACAAGCCATAGCCAAAGTTTTATCAGAAACCGATTCTTGGATTGAAAGCCTTGAAAATATTATTGCAAAAAAACGCCAAGTAAAACATGGAACAATGCAAATGCTTTTAACTCCGAATGAAGATTGGGATGAATTTGATTTTAATAAAAAAGTATGGTTTCAAGAAGGACCAGGATTGAGAGAATGGCAGTTTACAAATTCTGGTATAAAAGTAATAAATGTTACAAATCTAAAAAATGGATACTTAGATTTATCTAGAACTACAAGATATATTTCTATAAAAGAATTTGAAAAAATGTATAAGCACTTTTTAATAGATGACAAAGATATAGTTGTTGCAAGTTCAGGAAATAGTTACGGAAAAGTAAGTGTTGCTCGAAAAAAAGATTTGCCTTTGATAATGAATACTAGTGTGATTCGTTTTAAGACATTAAATGGTTTAGATTATAATTTTTTATTGATTTTTTTAAAATCAAAATTTTTTAAAGACCAAATTGATTTTTTAATTACAGGAGGAGCTCAACCAAACTTTGGTCCCGTTCACTTAAATAAGATTAAGATTTGGATTCCAAAAGATGCTATTGAACAAAGTCGCATTGCCACAATTCTCACTGATATTGATATAGAAATTGAAAATTTAGAAAAGAAACTAGCCAAAGCAAAAAAGGTAAAAAAAGGTATGATGCAACAATTGCTAACTGGTAAAATAAGATTAATTAACGCATTACAAACCTCATAAATCGCTACGCTATGAGCATAAATCCTTTAGAACGTATTACTCAAAATCGTATTATTCAGCTTTTTAAAAGCATAGGATATGCTTACTATGGCAATTGGGAAGAGCGAGAAAACAATAATGTAGAGCCTGCATATTTGCGTGCTTATTTGCAAAAGCAAAACTATTCGCCTGCTCTAATTGAAAAAGCAATTGCAGAAACTATGCAATTGGCACAAACCAATGCAAGTAATATTTATGAACGCAACAAGAATTTTTATTCATTGCTTCGCTATGGTGTAAAAGCAAAAGAAAATGTTGGCGAACAAAACGAAACTATTAATTTAATAGATTGGAAAAATTGGGATAATAACGATTTTGCAATTGCCGAAGAAGTAACATTGAAAGGTAATAAAACCCGTCGCCCAGACATTGTGTTGTATGTAAATGGTATTGCTCTTGGTGTTTTAGAACTAAAAAGAGGAACGGTTGATATATCAGAGAGTATTCGTCAAAACATATCCAATCAAAAAGAAAAATTCAACGAAAACTTTTTTACCACCATACAATTTATAATGGCTGGTAATAACACGCAAGGTTTACGCTACGGCACAATTGAAACTTTTGAAAAATATTATCTAGCGTGGAAAGAAGATGAAGAAGACAATACTGGCTACAAATTAGATAAATATTTAAAAAAACTTTGCGACAAAGAGCGTTTCCTTGATATAATTTATAACGGAATTGTTTTTGATGCAGGAAGAAAAAAGTTACCCAGACCACACCAGTATTTTGCACTTAAAGAAGCACAAAAGTTTATCCAAATGCAAGAAGGTGGCATTATCTGGCATACACAAGGATCGGGTAAAAGTATATTGATGATTGTATTGGCAAAATGGATTCTCGAAAACGTTGCCAATTCCAGAGTAGTTATCCTCACAGATCGCACCGAGTTAGACAAACAAATTGCGGACACATTTGCAGATATTGGCGAAAAAGACATCGCCCGTGCTCGTTCTGGCAATGAATTAATGCGATTTTTAACGCAGTCTAAACCGAGATTGATAGCTTCTTTAATTCATAAATTTGGGAACAAAGGCGAGATTGACTATAAATCATTTATTGATGAAATAAAAAGCAAACCAGTACCAGTGCAAGGCAATGTTTTTGTGTTTATAGATGAATGCCATCGCACACAAAGCGGAAAACTGAATGAAACAATGAAGGCGGTTTTACAAAAAGCTATTTTCATTGGATTTACTGGAACACCACTATTAAAAAAAGACAAGCAAACCACTATGGATATTTTTGGCAGATATATCCATACTTATAAATTTAACGAAGCGGTTTCAGATGGCGTTGTTAAAGATTTGGTTTATGAAGGCAGAGATATTGAGCAAAGATTGTCATCGCAAGACAAAGTAGATGCTTGGTTTGAAGCCAAAACAAAAGGTTTAAACGATTTTCAAAAATCGGAATTAAAAAAGCGTTGGGGAACAATGCAAAATGTTTTGAGTTCTCGCTCTCGAATGGATAAAATTGTAGCAGATATTTTATTCGATTTCAGCGTAAAACCTCGTCTTGCTTCCGAAAAAGGAAATGCCATATTGGTAGCCTCTAGTATTTATGAAGCCTGTAAGTATTTTGAATTGTTTTTGAATACGCCTTTTAAAAATAAATGTGCTATTATTACTTCATACAATCCACAGACTAAAGACATAACAACAGAAGATAGTGGCGAATATAGCGAAACGGATAAGGAATTTATTTATAAAACATACGAAAATATTTTAGAAACTATTGTCCCAATAGTTAGTAAATCTAAAACTGAAACTTATGAAGACCACAGCAAAGAACTTTTTATAAAGCAACCAGCTAGAATGAAATTGTTAATTGTTGTTTCAAAACTATTAACTGGATTTGATTCTCCGCCTTGCTCCTACATTTACATTGATAAGAAAATGCAAGACCATACTTTGTTTCAAGCTATTTGCAGAACCAACAGACTAGATTCAGATGATAAAGATTTTGGCTACATAGTTGATTATATGGAATTGTTTGGTAAAGTAACCGATGCTATTGATGTTTACACAACTGAATTAGATACTGAAAGTTTTACAAAAGAAGATGTAGAAATTCAATTGAAAGACCGCCTAAAAATGGCAAGTGAACGCATAGAAAATGCCCTCGAAGAATTAGAAGCATTGTGCGAAGCAGTCGAAGCTCCAAAATCTGATTTAGAATTCATTCATTATTTTTGTGGTAACACAGAAATTCCAACAGATTTAAAAGAAAATGAATTTAAACGTGTAGCGTTATACAAATCCATAGTTGCTTTTATAAGAGCCTACGCAAATATAAAAGCCGAAATGGATTTGGCTGGTTACAATGACAACCAAGTTAATCATTTTGAGGAACGTCTCAACTTTTATTTAAGATTAAGAGAAACTATTAGAATTGCAAGTGGCGAAACCCTTGATTTGAAAGCATACGAAGCCGATATGCGACATTTAATTGATAATTACATACAAGCCGATGAATCAAAAGTAATTACACCGTTTGAGGATATTTCGCTTTTAGATTTAATGGAATCGGATATATTTGGTGCCATTGAACAATTGCCAGAAGGAATTAGAAGTAATCCCGAAGCAATTGCAGAGGTTATTGAAAACAGTATTAGTTCAAAAATAGTTGAGAAACATCTTTTAGACCCGAAGTATTTTGAAAAAATGTCTCAATTACTATATGAATTAATTGAGCGAAGAAAGAAAAATAGTATTGCCTATAAAGAATATCTGAAAAG
>JANPDC010000092.1:0-84354 GCA_031431275.1 Bacteroidota bacterium | reverse complement strand
GATTGAGTGGTTGGAAAGTTATTTCGCTAAAGAAAATATTACGTTGTTTATGGTCACTCACGATCGTTTTTTCTTGGAGCGTGTTTGCAACGAAATTATTGAACTCGACAACGGAAAACTATACCAATACAAAGGCAATTATTCCTATTATTTAGAGAAAAAAGAAGAACGAATTGCCTCTGAAAATTCAAGTGTCGATAAGGCTCAGAACCTTTTTGTCAAGGAATTAGAATGGATGCGTCGACAACCAAAGGCTAGAACTACAAAATCGAAATCGCGCCAAGATGATTTTTATGAAATTAAAGAAAAAGCACAATCTCGTCGTAAAGAGAATGCTGTTGAATTAGAAATAAATATGGAACGAATGGGTTCCAAAATCATTGAATTGCATAAAATTTCTAAAAAATTCAAAGACAAAATTATTTTAGATAATTTTAGTTTTGATTTTCAACGTGGCGAACGCATTGGGATTATCGGTAAAAATGGAACAGGAAAATCGACTTTTTTGAACCTGATGACACAAACAATTCCAGTTGATTCTGGAAAAGTAATTACAGGTGAAACCATAAAAATTGGTTATTATACCCAAAGCGGGATCAATCCAAAACCGGGTCAAAAAGTAATTGAAGTCATCAAAGAATATGGCGAGTTCATTCCGCTGGCTAAAGGGAAATTGATTTCTGCGGGGCAACTTTTAGAACGATTTTTATTTGATAGAAAAAAGCAACATGATTATGTAGAAAAACTATCGGGTGGCGAATTGAAACGCTTGTATTTATGTACGGTTTTGATTCAAAATCCCAACTTTTTGATTCTTGATGAGCCAACAAACGATTTAGATATCGTGACTTTGAATGTTTTAGAAAGTTTCCTTTTAGATTATCCAGGTTGTTTGCTAGTAGTATCTCACGACCGGTATTTCATGGACAAAATTGTAGATAATTTATTTGTTTTTCGTGGTGAAGGACAAATTGAAAATTTTCCCGGAAATTATTCCGATTTCCGAGCTTATGAAGATTCAATTGAACCCAAAAAATTGGATTCGGTAAATACTGAAAAAACAGATTGGAAAAAAACGAATCCTACTGGGAATTTGACTTTCAATGAACAAAAAGAATATCAAAAACTAGAACGAGAAATCAAAGATTTAGAGATTGAAAAGCAAAAAATAGAACAACTTTTTGCTGATGGAAAAGTGGGTGATGACCAAATTTCTGCCAAAGCAAAAGAACTCGAAAACATCAACAATAAAATCGAAGATCGCGAAGAACGTTGGTTCGAATTGAGTGCGAAAATGGAATAAAATTAGTTTTCAGTTTTCAGTCGCAGTTTGCAGTCTGAAAACTGTGACTTAAAACTAAAAACTGTGACTGAAATAATTTCATATCTAAAATTCCTTTTTCGCTCCAAAAATCAACATGGAGTTCATTCTCCATTTGTCTTCGATTTAGTTACAAAATGTTTTTATGATAAAAAGAATTATTCCGAATATTCAGTTTTAAAAAATTATCGAAAATCACTTTTAGAAAATAAAAATTTTATAGAAGTTACTGACTTTGGTGCGGGTTCAAGAGTTTTTAAAACCAATAAAAGGCAAGTATCTAAAATTGCCACGACTGCAGGAATAACAAAAAAAAGAGCCGAATTATTATTCAGAATCGTAAACTATTTTCAACCAAAATCAATTCTAGAAATAGGAACTTCTCTGGGTTTAGCAACTTCAGCGTTGTCGTTGGGGAATCAAAATGCTGAAATAATTTCTTTAGAAGGTTGTGCAAATACTTTATCAATTGCAAAAAATCAATTACAAAAATTCAATCTCAACAATATAAAATTGATAAACACAGAATTTTCAAATTATCTAAAATCTGAAAATCTTCAATCTGCAATCTGCAATCTAATTTATTTCGATGGCAATCATTCAAAAACAGCAACACTAGAATATTTCGAATTTTTATTACCAACAATTACCAACGATTCAGTTTGGATTTTTGACGATATTCATTGGAGTAGAGACATGGAAATTGCTTGGGAAATCATAAAAAACCATACAAAAGTTAAAGTTACAATCGATACATTTCAATGGGGAATTATTTTTTTTAGAGCCGAGCAAGAAAAAGAGCATTTTGTGATTAGAACATAAAAAAAGCTACCATAAAATGGTAGCTGAAAAATGTTATTTTTTTCGTTCAGTAAGTTTAGCCAAATTTTTTTGTTTTTCAATCATTGATAATTTAGTTTTTTTTGTTTCATTTTTTAATTTATCGAGCCTCGATTGTTCCGAGGATAAATCTTTTTTGGCTTTTTCAATTTCAGTGTCTACTGTTCTTTGAACTCTAGTTGTAAAACTGTTTTTTAATGTCTTTTCATCATTTTTTTTTGCATTTGCTTTTTGAATTCTAACTAAATCTTCTTTTGTAATCTTTTCAATCTTTTTCATTTTTTTAATTGTTTTAAATTGTTAATATTATATTAATTAAATCAAAATAAATGCCCAATTTTAAATTTCAATGTTATCAAAATATGAATAGAATGTTAAATAATTAAAACAATTAAAATATCTTTTGTTACTCATTTATTAAAAAAGATTTGTAACAAAAATCAATTTCATTCTACTTATATTTACATTTCCAAATTAAATCAAAAATGGCAGAATTATTAATAGACATCAAAAACATAAAACGAGACTTTGTATTGGGTAACGAAATTGTTTATGTATTGAAAGGCATTGATTTACAAATAAACAAAGGCGAATATGTAGCACTCATGGGACCATCAGGATCAGGGAAATCAACCTTGATGAACCTTTTAGGATGCCTCGATACGCCAACCTCTGGAAATTATATTTTGAACGGAAAAGACGTTTCAAAAATGATCGATGATGATTTAGCCGAAATTCGAAATAAAGAAATTGGATTTGTCTTTCAAACCTTCAATCTTTTGCCACGAACAACCGCTTTAGACAATGTAGCATTGCCAATGATATATGCAGGGTATTCAAAATCCGAGCGTAACATTCGCGCCACCGAAGTGCTAAATCAAGTCAATCTAGGCGACAGAATGGATCATCAGCCCAATCAACTTTCAGGCGGACAACGTCAGCGAGTAGCCATTGCCCGTGCACTCGTAAACAAACCCTCGATTATACTTGCTGATGAACCCACAGGAAATCTCGATAGCAAAACATCCGTTGAAATCATGAAACTTTTTGGCGATATACACGCACAAGGAAACACCGTAATTTTAGTTACACACGAAGAAGAAATTGCAGAATATGCTCACAGAATCATACGTTTGCGTGATGGTTTGATAGAAAGCGACGTTCGAAAATAATTTTTCAAGAGCTAATCCTGCTATACATTTCAAACGAAGTTCACTGAACTCAATAAAAAATAGAAGTATAGTGAAGTAATATTTTTCAATAAATTGTATTTTTTCAATGCCCAAAAACGAACTTCTGTTGCTCGTTGTTTTTGAGCAAGAAAAAATACAATTCATTTTCAAAATGGTTTCCATTTCTATCAGGGCTAAAAGTCCAATAAACAAATCAAAAATGTCATCACATCATATCGTTCGCGACGACCAAGAACCAGCCTTGATAATTGCCAACGGGCAAGAATGCAGTTCAGAACTTTTAGGACAACTTTTAGAATGGTCACCACTAATCATCGTGCTAGATTCTGCAATAGAACGAGTCATGAACTATGACTTGAAAGTCGATGTATTGATAGGTGATTTTGACCGAAATTTCAATGTTGAAAAATACCGAGAAAGCCAATTTCCGATACAAATTATTCATGCACTAGACCAAAACAAAACCGATCTTGAAAAAGCATTCGATTATTTAATCCAACGAAAAATACCAGCCGTGAATGTAGTTTGGGCAACCGGAAAACGTTCTGACCATACCATTGCAAACATAACAAACATAGTTCAATACAGAAATTTATTAAAAATTGTAATACTCGATGATCATTCCAAGATTTTTTTGCTTCCAAATAAATTCGAAAAATGGTATACCGCAAATTCCATTATTTCATTGATTCCAATAGGAGAAGTTTCTGGAGTTTCAACTCAAAATCTCTTTTATCCATTAAAAAATGAATCTCTAAGAATGGGCTATCGAAACGGAAATAGCAACCATGTTCAAAACGATGGAATCGTAAAAATCGAACATCAAAATGGGGATTTGCTATTAATGGAATGTTTTGATTAAAACATAAATATGAAAGATAAAAATTCAAGAAATTTAATTTCTCAAATCGAAAAAGCAATTTCTGATAATGATACTAATTTATTACAAATCGCTGTTGACAAATTAGAATTAGTAGAAATCAATCAAGACTTTGTTCCAATTTTAAATCAATTGTTACTAAACAAAAATCACAAAGGACATCAATTCATCACCAAAAGAATTCAAACCCTAAAAAGCCCAACAAGTGTTACGTTTATTGAAAAAGTTTTAGAATCTAATTTTGATTATTTGCACTATACATGTTCAAATGACGATGTAATTGCAAAATGGTTAAGTCACGCTTTATTCCAAATTGGAACTCAAGAAGCCATAGATTTGATGAAAAAACACACCATTTCTGAAAATGAACTAATCAACAAAGAAATGATATATAGATTGTCAAAACTAATCTAATTTCAAATTCAACAAAGCATTTCTGATTTCATCAAAATGTTCCCAAGGAATAAAATGATTCGCATTTTTGATAGAAATCGTATCAATTTTTTTAGCATTGATAAATTCTTTTTGCATAAAAGTCATGTTTTTATAAGGAACCAAAGGATCAATCGTTCCATGAACAATTAAAACATTACTAGTAATTTTTTTCAAGTTTGGTTGCATATCAAACAAGTCTTGTTTCAGCCACCACAATTCATCGTTTGAAGGTCGCAAAGCACCTGGGATCAAATATCGTATTGGTTTTGACATAATTACACTTCGCCAAACCTCTGGAGTTTCTGCTTTTGGATCAACGGCTCCAGCCAAAATAACTAAATTTGAATATAATTTTGGTTCTAAAGTTGCTAGTTTTGCAACAATTGGTCCACCCATCGAGTGACCAATTAAAACTATTGGTTTTTGATTGTTTACAGATTTTATAAAATTAGTAATTCGACGAGATTGTTCCGATAAATTTTCTGACTTTTGAAAATTACTATAACCAAAACCAGGTCTATCAATAGCAATCATTTGGTACTTTTTCAGCAACAAAGTATCTTTTAAATAATCTTTGTAAGCATCCCAACTTCCTGGCGATCCATGAATAAAAAACAAGGTTGGGAGATCAGATTTTCCAGTTTTTACATAATGAATTTTAAAATCTTCACAAACATAAGTTTTATCTTCAAACGGCATTTTAGAAGTTTCAAAAAATAACCTAGTTTCTTTTGTATTCATGCGCATTGTCATGCAAGATTGACAAAATAAAATATAAGAAATCAACAAAAAATAAATAAAATATACCTTTTTGAACTTGAACTTTGAAACCATTATTTAATATTTATTACGTTATAAAAGTAACTAATTTATTATAACTATATTTGTATTCTATAAAGAAAAATGAAAGAGAAAATTACGTCCGAAAAAACCAATTTGCATCCAAGAAATCTTCATCGATTCGGATATGATTTTGAAAAATTAATTGAAGTAAATCTAGATCTAAAACAACATGTTTTTATCAATGAATATAGTAATCAGACCATAGATTTCAGTAATCCTGACGCAGTAAAATCGTTAAACAAGTCGATTCTAATGTTGGATTATGGCATTGAAAACTGGGATTTACCAAAGAATTACCTTTGTCCGCCAATACCAGGACGAGTTGATTACATTCACGCTTTAGCAGACTTGTTAGCAACAAAAAATCAAAATATTATTCCCGAAGGTGAAAGTATAATTGGTTTAGACATCGGAATTGGCTCAAATTGCATCTATCCCATTTTGGGAAATTCCGTCTATGATTGGTCATTTGTTGGCACAGATATTGACGAAAATGCAATTCAGAATTGTAAAAAAATCATTGAGCAAAACCCAAAATTAATTGATGCAATCAGTTTACAATTACAGGTTGAATCGCGGTTTATTTTCAAAAATATTATTTTAAAAGAAGATAAATTTGCATTTACGATTTGCAATCCACCTTTTCATAATTCAGAAGCCGAAGCCACAAAATCTTCCATCAGAAAAGTCAATAATTTAGAAAACACTCGAACAAAAAGCCCAATTTTAAATTTTGGTGGACAAAATGCGGAACTTTGGTGCGATGGTGGCGAAATTGGTTTTGTAACCCAAATGATTTATGAATCTGCAAAATATCCATTACAAGTTTTTTGGTTTACAACTTTGGTTTCAAAAAAAGAAAATTTACCTAATATATATAAAACGTTGAGTAAAGTCGAAGCCGTAGAAGTGAAAACAATCGATATGTCTCAAGGTCAAAAAACCAGCCGAATTGTGGCTTGGACATTTTTGAGTGAATCGCAACAAAAGAATTGGAAGTTTTAAGTTATTGAAATTGCTTTTATTGTAATTTTGAACTATAAAAATTAAGTTTCATGGGTATTTTTATTTATTTCTCTAAAAAATTTGAAAATATTTTGATTGATAAATCTGAATCTAGAAATTCACAAAATGAATCTTCAAAATCAGGTTTTGATAAAAAACAACGTTCAATATCTTTTCCTTTTAAATGGATGAGCATTACTATATTTTTACTCATACCCTTTTTGATAGTATTTTACTTCGCTGGTGGCAAACAACTTTTTTTAACAATATCTGGAACCGATATCAAAAATGTTACTCTAGATCCAATAAATCCAAATCTTGTTTGGCGTTTATATGGCAATAGTTCATTAGATGCGTATGATGTTTTGAATAAAAAAATATTGCGAACAATTCCAAAATGTTCGTCAGAAGGAATGTCTTATGAGCATTCAAAACTATATGTAACTTCAAAATTTATTATAGTTTATGATATGATGAAAGTAGTTGCAGTTTACAACTATGATAATCTATCATTGTTTTGTACTTCCGAAAATATTGGTAAACTATTCAACGAGCCAAAAATGAAAATTTCAGATTTTACATTAGAAAACGAGCATAATGAATATGATTGGCAAGTTTTTAAAGTAACTAATGAATTTGGAATTGAAAAATTCTATAATCCTACAAACAACATGATCTTTATGACTCAAGAGTCATTAAATAAATATGAAAGAAAAAGAGATAGCATAAATTTTGATCATATATTGGATACACTTTTTATTCAAAAAAATTTCAACAAAAAAATTTTTAAAATAGGTTATTATCATTTAAACAGAGACTTGGTTGTTTTTTCCTATAAATATGATTTAATGAAAGAATCATCAACTCATTTAGCAATTGCAAAAAAAACAGGTGGATTATTGTGGAGTAAATCTATCGGAACTTTAATCGCAAAGTCAGATGATGTTACGGAAGCACAATTTAAAAATACATTATTTGGAATTAAATCTGGGAGGACTATTATTAATGGTGATTATATTTTTTTTGAATCAAAATATGATTTTGCAACTTCTGATTCCAATGCGCAAAAAGGTTACACCACAATGGCTGTTAACTTAAAAACTGGCAAAGAACTTTGGACTTACAATTGGTTTTTTGAAGAGTACGATTACAGACCAGATCCTTTCCCAAATTAAAATCGATATTTTTTAAAATTCAGTTATTTAATTCTGTTTTTAATATTTTGATTTTTAAAACACAAACTTGTACTTTTACATTTTAGAAATTTCAATAAATGAACTTCCAAGTAGTATCAGATTATCAACCAAAAGGCGACCAACCACAAGCCATCAAGAAATTGGTTCAAGGAGTTTTTGACCAAGAAAAATATCAAAATTTATTAGGTGTTACAGGTTCTGGAAAGACTTTTACCGTAGCCAATGTTATCGAAACGGTGCAACGACCAACCTTAGTTTTGGCACACAACAAAACTTTAGCAGCACAATTATATTCAGAATTCAAGCAATTTTTCCCGAATAATGCAGTAGAATATTTTGTTTCTTATTACGATTATTATCAACCCGAAGCATTTATGCCCGTCTCTGGAGTTTTCATTGAAAAAGATTTGTCTATCAACGAAGAATTAGAAAAAATGCGAATGTCGACCGTGGCATCCTTACTATCTGGTCGTCGAGATATTATTGTGGTTTCCTCAGTTTCTTGTTTGTATGGAATTGGAAATCCAACTGAATTTCAAAAAAACATTATTCCTGTCGAAGTCGGTCAAGTTATTTCGAGAACTAAACTATTGCATCAATTGGTGCAAAGTTTGTATTCGCGAACCGAAATGGATTTTACGCCAGGAAATTTTCGAATCAAAGGCGATACAGTCGATATTTATCCATCCTATGCTGACGATGCTTTCCGGATTCATTTTTTTGGAGACGAAATCGAAGAAATTGAAAGTTTTGATGTAAAAACATCTCAAATTATCGAAAAATTCGAAAAACTGACTATTTATCCAGCCAATATGTTCGTGACTTCACCCGATGTTTTGCAAGACGCCATTTGGCAAATTCAGCAAGATTTGGTCAAACAATGCGACTTTTTTAAAGAAGTTGGCAAACATCTTGAAGCCAAAAGATTAGAAGAAAGAACTAATTTTGATTTAGAAATGATTCGCGAACTAGGTTACTGCTCAGGAATAGAGAATTATTCACGCTATCTTGATGGTAGAACTGCTGGAGCAAGACCATTTTGTTTACTAGATTATTTCCCAAAAGATTATTTAATGGTAGTTGATGAAAGTCACGTGACGCTATCGCAAGTACATGCTATGTATGGTGGCGATCGTTCACGTAAAGAAAATTTAGTCGAATATGGTTTTCGCTTGCCAGCAGCTATGGACAATCGTCCTTTAAAATTCGACGAATTCGAAACCATGCAAAATCAAGTAATTTATGTGTCGGCAACGCCAGCTGATTATGAATTGCAAAAAACCGAAGGAGTTGTAGTTGAGCAGGTGATTCGTCCAACTGGATTGTTAGATCCAATTATAGAAATTCGTCCAAGTTTGAATCAAATCGATGATTTAATCGAAGAAATTCAACTTCGAGCCGAAATCGATGAACGAGTTTTGGTAACCACTTTAACCAAAAGAATGGCAGAAGAATTAGCAAAATATTTGACCAAATTGGACATTCGTTGCCGATATATTCATTCAGAAGTAGATACTTTAGAGCGAATTGAAATCATGCAAGATTTGCGAAAAGGAATTTTTGATGTTTTAATTGGAGTAAATTTACTTCGTGAAGGTTTGGATTTGCCCGAAGTTTCGTTGGTAGCCATTCTCGATGCAGACAAAGAAGGTTTTTTGCGAAGTGCACGATCGCTTACGCAAACCATTGGTCGTGCAGCCCGAAACCTCAACGGAAAAGCCATAATGTATGCTGATAAAATCACAGCAAGTATGCAGAAAACGATTGATGAAACCAGTTACCGACGCACGAAACAAATCAATTTCAATACCAAAAATAACTTGGTTCCAATGGCATTGAACAAAAAAATTGAAAGTGCTTTTACTAAAAATAAATTAGTCGATTATGAATTGTTTGGTGATGAAACTTCAATTGCTGCCGAACCAGAAACCGAATATTTATCTAAACCCGAAATCGAAAAACGCATTCGTGAAAAACGTAAGTTGATGGAAAAAGCGGCAAAAGATTTAGATTTCATGCAAGCGGCTAAGTTTCGAGATGAAATCAAGATATTACAGGGAAAGATTTAAAAATATTTGTAATTCCAGTAAATTCAGTGATTCACAAATTATTTGACTAAGCAAATAGTATTTTTTTTAGGTTTATGTAGACGCTTTGTAGACGCTTTCGCAATGTAGTTTTAGGTTGAAATGTTTTTTCGCGAAAAATATATATTTTATTTTTGTGAAATAAATTAATACCATCATCTAATGAAAAATTACATCTTGATTACCTCGTTTTTTTTAATAACTGTTTGTTCAAATAGTCAAGTTGGCTTAGGTACAACAACACCCAATGCAGCTTTAGATATTAATTCATCTTCAAATGGAATACTAATTCCAAGAGTTGCCTTAACTGCTAAAAATTTAAGCGCACCAGTCGTAAATCCACAAGGAGGTTTGTTGATAAATAGTACTTTGGTTTACAACACAGTCGTTTCAGGAGTATTCCCAAACAATGTTTTCCCTGGGTTCTATTTCTGGAATAATAATATTTCAAGTTGGATTTATTTAGGTTTTGATTCTAATATCGAAAATACAATTTGGAAAACAAGTGGAAATACAATAACTGATACTAATAGTTTTTTTGGTACAATCAATGATTTTCCTTTAACAATCAAAGTTAATAATGTAAAATCAGGAAGAATATCAAGAGTGAGAGGCGATACTTTTTTTGGATATGAAGCAGGTTTGTACAACACTGGAATTCTCAATGCAGGCTTTGGTAAAGGTGCTCTATTAAACAATACATCAGGAACTGATAATTCGGCATTTGGTGCTAATTCCCTTTATTCTAATACAACAGGATATTCTAATACGGCACTTGGGATTAGAGCATTATTTAATAATACACTAGGTTATAATAATACTGCAACTGGGGTTAATTCATTATTTTCGAATACTGATGGTTACAATAATACTGCAACTGGGGTTAACTCTCTTTACTCAAACACGACTGGATATGCGAATTCAGCATTCGGTTTGAACTCGCTTTATTCAAATTCAAGTGGATATTTTAACACTGCAATTGGTCAAAGTAGTTTAAATTCTAATACTACTGGAGCCTATAATACTGCTACTGGTTATAATTCGCTTTTTTATAATACAACAGGACTTTTTAACACTGCAAATGGAGATTCAACATTGCAAAATAATTCAACAGGAATTTATAATTCTGCCTTTGGATCAATTTCACTTTATTCGAATACTACCGGAAACTATAATTGTGGTTTTGGTCCTTTATCGCTATACTCTAATACTGTTGGAAATGACAATACGGCTTTTGGGAGTTTTGCATTACGCTATAACAATACAGGAAATGACAATTCGGCTTTTGGAAATGGTGCATTAACTAACAATACTTCTGGAATAAATAATGTTGCAATAGGTAAAAATGCATTATTTTATAATACTACTGGCAGTAATAATACAGTTGTTGGAAACAGTGCTTATATCGTTGGTGACAATTTTTCAAATTCAACAGCAATTGGATTTCAAACCTATATATCTGCAAGTAATCAAATTAGAATTGGCAATTTTGGTGTATCAAGTATTGGTGGTGTAGTTGGCTGGACAACACTTTCGGATAAAAAATTCAAGAAAGAAATTAAAAGTAATGTCCCGGGTCTTGACTTTATAAAAAAGTTGCGTCCTGTAACATATTATTTAGATATTGATGAAATGTCAAAATATCAAAAACTTCCGGATAGTTTGCAAATTAAAAAAAATAAGACTTTAAAAGGTAATACTCTTCAAACAGGTTTTATTGCTCAAGAAGTAGAGAAAGCAGCTCTTGAAAGTAATTATGATTTTAGTGGAGTTGATAAACCAAAAAGCGAAAACGATTATTATGGTTTACGTTATGCAGAATTTGTTGTTCCTCTTGTGAAATCTGTTCAAGAACTTGAAATTATTATTGAGGAAGAAAAGAAAAAAAATCATATTTTATTAGATAAATTAAAAACCCTAGAGGAACGATTATTGAAATTAGAGACGAAAAATTAGTGATAAAATGTTATAAAGATTCAAGGAGTAAATAAAACGTCAAACATAAAAGTAAGTTGTATAATAAATAATTTGACCTATTAAAAACCAAACTATTTTATTAGATTTGTATCGTAAAATAATTTAATCTAAATAAAATGAAAAAAAACCTACTTATTTTCATGTTCTTGTGCTTGAGTTTTTCGAATTTCGGTCAAATCGGCATTGGCAACACAACCCCCAAAGCACAACTAGATATTACTGCTTCTAGTACTTCTTCACCAAGTACAACCGATGGATTATTAATACCTAGAGTTACTGCTTTTCCAGCTCCTGTAACGGTTGCACAAAATGGAATGTTGGTTTTTTTAACAACTGCATTTGGTTCTAACCAAGTAGGATTTTATTATTATGATTTTCCAACAACAACTTGGAAATGGATTGCAGCAGGAAATAACTTGAGTCCTTGGGTCAGAAATAACTCAAATACAAGAATTGATGTTCCCTTTCAATCGGACGGAGCAACAGCCAGACCATTAGGTAATGAAGCCGTAATTTTAGATAATGGTAATGTAGGTTTTGGAACTTTAATACCTGTCAGACATTTTCAAGTGAATAGAGACATTAATGCTGGAACAAAGTTTGCGGTATCAAATCCAAATATTGGAGCAGCCGCATTTTCTCAAATAACGGCAGAAGCTCCAGGTTCAACAGCCTATATGTATTCAATAAATCAAAATTATGTATTTGACCCAACTTATCCTTGGTTTAAAGCAGCTAATATGCTATTGCAAGGAACTGGAACAGGTGGATTATCACTTGGAGCCACAGATACAATCGGAAATATAAACTTTTTCACTGGCGGTCGTGATGAAAGTATGCGAATTACTGCTGCAGGAAATGTTGGTATAGGTACTAAAACTCCAGTTTCACCTTTACATATTAGTGGACCAAATGCTTCCGTTGTATTAGATAGATTTGGAGTAGGATCACATTTTATTGGAAGAACTGCAAATGGAACACAACTTTTGCCAACAGCATTAAACACAAATGAAATTGCTGCAAGATGGAGTGGATGGGGGCATAATGGTACCGGTTATTGGCCCGTTGGAGTTATAGATATTATGACCGAAGAGAACCAAACACTGACCGCAGCAGGTGGATTTATAAAATTTACAACCACTGACATTGGAGGTACTTCGAGTAACGAAAAAATGAGAATCACATCAACTGGGAACGTAGGAATTGGTACAACTACACCTGGAGAGAAACTTGAAATTGCTGGTGGTGGAGTTCGTATAAACAAACCATTTGGTATTGGTTTTGGAGAAACTCCAAAAGATGGTAATGTTACCAATGATGATTCAGCAAAAATGTACTATGATACAAATGCATTTGGGACAAATTTAGATGCTTTAGTTATTGAGAAAACAGACAGTAATGATGTACTTAATCCAGACGGAGGTATTTTATTTACAAACAAATCAAACAATAATATTAGAGTTCCTTCTCTGGCAATTCGAGGTACAGGAAATGTTGGTATTAACACTATAAACCCACAAGAAAAATTAGAAGTTGTAGGAAATATAAAAAGCGAAAAAGCAACAATTGGAGACTTTACAGGTGTAACTTTAAACTCTTCTATAAGTGGAATCCCAAAAATATCATTTTACCCATCAGATAACTCCGAAAGATTTAATTTGAAATTGACATCAAATTCTACAACAACTAATGATTTATTGAGTTTTAATTCAACAACCGTAAACAATGCATTAGTTATTAAAGGTGATGGTAATGTTGGTATTGGCGAATCTGCACCTGTATATAAACTACAAACAAAAGGCGATATTGCATCTACAGATGGACTTATCGGCCGATCGATTTTTAATACAGGAATGTCTACGACTACAGTTTTTTCGGATAATATAGAACCATGGACTGATAATGGAATTAAATTATATGATGGAAATACAAATTCTCATTTGCATCTCGAAGCAGTTGGTTTTGGACTTATTCAATCTTACGGAACTTCTGGCTCTGCAAAAGGATTACTAGAGGTTGCTGGAACAACAAGCAATTTAATTTTGCAACGTGATGGAAGTAATTTAGGAATTGGTAATAATATTTTGCCAACAGAAAAACTTGACGTTACTGGAAATATTAGATTATCAGGTGCATTAATGCCGAATAATTTAACAGGAACTACAGGTCAAGTACTCACAAGTGCGGGAGCAGGTGTTGCTCCAACATGGAATAATCCGAGTTCGCAATTACTATCATATGTAACTACTGGTGCATCAACAGGTATTTATTCCGTTAATATATCACAATATACTATTCGAATTTTTAATTCAGTTTCCGAAGTGAGATTACCAAATGCCGTTGGAAATAGTGGTAAAATATTTATTATCATTGGCAGTAACGCGATTTCGTCAAAAACCTTGTCGACTCTCGGAGGCTCAATATATGACGATGTTACAAACACAACATACACTACAATTAGTGGTAGCCAACGTTTTATGGTACAAAGCGATGGAACAGATTGGATTGTTATTGGAAGATAGTTAATTTAATTGCTCCTCAAAAATACAAATCACTTTTTCTGGTGCAATAATATGATTTGGTGCTGATTTCATCATGGCTAGAATTCGGTTCATCGCTACTGGATTCAAACCTAGTTTGAGTCCAATTTTATGAATTGATATGTCTTCGTGCCTATCAACAATTTCATCGCAATACATTAAAA
The DNA here is from genome assembly GCA_031431275.1 of Bacteroidota bacterium. GTDB lineage: Bacteria > Bacteroidota > Bacteroidia > Flavobacteriales > Flavobacteriaceae > Flavobacterium. The sequence continues at coordinate 69,873 of JANPDC010000092.1, read as the reverse complement.
GTGATAATTGATAAAAATGCACAATTCTGCCAAATTCATGTTTAATGGGAATGATTTCATCACGTTTTCGAAATAAATCTAAGAAAGCAGGTTTTTCGATTTCAAATTCTTGTGATAATAAACACAAAAAATCATATTCTTTGTCGTGTAATTCGCCATCTACTATTGCAAATTCAATCATTTCTGAAAGTAAACTGATTTTTTGAGCCCGTGTATTCATGAAGTAATTATTTTTGCAAAAATATTATTTTTATTTTGATTTACAAAAATACATTTATGTTTAGAAATTTACTTTTTATTTTCTTTGTTTTTACTGTTTTTTTTGATTTGTATTGTCAAAATAAAATTGTACAAAACCATGTTTTTACTTTTGAAATTCAATCACCAGAATTACAAACAACTAAAAAAATTTGGATTTATTTGCCTTTGAATTATGCTGATGAAAACTCAAAATTTCCAGTTATGTACATGCATGATGCTCAAAATTTATTTGATTCAAAAACCTCGTTTGTAGGTGAATGGAATGTTGATGAGACTTTAGATTCTATAAAAGCGAAAGTTATTGTTGTGGGAATTGAACACGGTGGAGACAAGCGTTTGGAGGAGTTAACACCATTCAAGCACGAAAAATATGGTGGAGGAAATGCAAATAATTATTTGGAGTTTATAATCAAAACACTTAAACCGCACATTGACAAGAATTATAAAACAAAGCCAGATTCAAAAAACACTTGCATTTTTGGGAGTTCACTTGGTGGATTAACCTCTTTTTATGCAGTGTTGAAATATCCAAAAATATTTGGAAAAGCAGGAGTTTTTTCGCCTTCATTTTGGATTAATCCAGAGGTTTATGATATGATGAAAAAATCAAAGAAGTTGAAATCTAAAATATATTTCTTGTGTGGTGATTCCGAAAGTGAGGATATGGTTTCAGATTTGAATAGAATGGAAACATTGCTTGATCGAAATAGATGCTATTGTTTGCAACTCAACAAAAAAGTAATTATAAAAGATGGAAAACACAATGAAAAATTGTGGCGCGAAGGTTTTAAAAATGCGTATCTTTGGCTTTTTTAGAAAAAAATCAAAAAAATTTAGGGTTTAATTGGTTTAAAGTCGTTATGTTTTTATATCTATTTTAACCTAAACTAAACTAAACCTAAACATTAATCTTAACTTCAAACTTAATAAAAATGACAAATAACGATATTTTCAAAAAATTACGTGTTGCTTTGATGTTGCGCGATGATCAAATAGTAGAAATTCTTGAATTAGTGGATTTTAGAATTTCAAAATCAGAACTTGGAGCCTTTTTTCGTGACGAAAAACACGAAAACTACATGGAATGCGGCGATCAAGTATTGCGTAATTTCTTGAATGGATTGGTGATTCATTTGAGGGGTACAAAAGAAAACCCAAAAAATCCAAACGATGTTTTAGCAAAACATAAATCCGAAATTCCTGTAAAAGAGGGTTTCAAATCACGAGTAGAGTTCAAGCCAGCACCCAAAGTTGAGTTTAAGAAAAAACCTGCATCGAATGCAAAATCAAGAGATAAAAAGCCTGCTCCAAAAGTGCAAGTAGTTGAAAAAGTAAAGTACAACAACGGTAAAGCAAAGAAATAAATGTCTAATCTAGACTATATATTGGTTGAACTTGAATCTAAAATTAATTTTTTTGAAATTACAAATGCATCGGTTTCAAAAAGTTCTGTCGGTTGGCAAATTGACCATTCTTTGAGAGTTTTTAATGGAATTATTTCGCTTTTAAAAAAATCAAATCCAGAGGAATATAAAAGGAAATTCAATTTTGCTAGGACTGTTGTTTTTGGTTTAAAATATATTCCTAGAGGAAAAGCGAACGCCCCAAAAGCAGTGCGAAACTATGAAGAGATTTTAAAGGAAGATTTAATTAGTCAAATTGAAATTTCGAAAAAATTAATTTTAGATTTAAAAGACTTGCAAAAAAACAATTGTTTTTCACATCCATACTTTGGGATTCTAAATCTCAAACAATCAATTAAATTTCTTGAAATTCACACCAGCCATCATTTAAAAATAATAAATGATATTTTAGAACAATCCTAAACAGTGTATAGGTTTTTTATCTAAAAATCACATCAATAACCGTTTCATTTCCTAAATCATCATTAATTATTTTTATAATTTTAGATTTTCCAAGACTCAACTCTTCTCGTAAAACTGAGGATGTTAGTTCAACATACAGTTTTCCGTTTTTGAAAATTATATTTTTAGTGTAACTATTCACACCATTTCCCATCAAGTTTTTCCAAGCCTCTTTCACAGCAATATCGTCCATGCCAGATTGCAACTTGTTTTTTTGGATGATTTCTTTTAGAATATCTCCAATTGGGCTATCATTTCCTAAACGTTTTGCCATTATTTTACACTGAAAGGAATTGGTTTTTTGTATTGATATTCAATGTTAGCATCATTTTTTAGTACTAATTTTTCATCAGAAATTGAAATTATTTCGTCTTTCCATTTTGCAAAATCGGTAGTGTATTGTATATATGTTTTATCATCAATTACAACCACTTTAATTTTTTCTGAATAATCGTTTACAAGATATTTTCCGTTTAATTGAGGTGTAACTTTTTTTCGAAAACCAACGTTTTTTTCGAGTTTAAAAAAATCGATTGTTTCGTTTACTTTATAATCCTTGTCATCACTATTTGGTAAAACTACTTTTTCAATTTCCCAATATCCATTAATTTTTTGAATATCTGATGTTTGAATTTTTTGTTTGCAAGCAACCACAAAACATAAAAGTAGAAACCATGCTATTTGTTTTTTCATTATTTTATTTTGTAAATTTCAAGAAACAAATATAAATCTTAATTTTGGGATAAAAATAAAATTCTACTTCAATTAAACCTTTTTAAAATTGTAGAGTCAAATAAACATAAAACCTACAATCATGAAAAAACTTACTTTATTTGCTTTAATATTCTTTGCTTTTGGATGTTCAACAGAATCTACTGATGTTGTTTCGGCTCCAACTTCAACTACAGTTGTCAATGAACCAATGTATTTTCCACCACTAACGGGTTCTACTTGGGATACAAAAACCATTGCAAGTTTAGGTTGGAACCAATCTGCTGTGCAACCTTTATTAGATTTTTTAGCCCTCAAAAACTCTAAATCTTTTATTGTTTTGGTAAATGGTCGCATTGTATTAGAAAATTATTTTAACGGTCATGCTGCTGCAACAAATTGGTATTGGGCAAGTGCAGGAAAAACGTTGACTTCTACTTTGACAGGAATTGCACAACAAGAAGGTTTGATTAATTTAGACGCTAAAGTTTCACAATATATCGGTACAGGCTGGACAAGTGAGACTTTAGTAAAAGAAAATCTAATAACATGTAAGAATCTTTTATCCATGAATTCGGGTTTGAATGATGCCATAGGCGACGATGTTTCTGCATCAAATTTGCAATATGTTGCCGATGCGGGTACTCGATGGGCGTATCACAACGTATATGTAAAATTGCAAGACGTTATAGCAACTGCTAGTGGACAAACTTGGGAAAACTATTTTAATGCAAAACTAAAAAACAAAATAGGTATGGATGGTGTTTGGTTTACTAGTGGAAATAACATTGTTTATAGTAGTACATCAAGGAGTATGGCTCGTTTCGGACTGCTGATGCTCAACAAAGGAAAATGGGATAGTACTGTTGTTTTAAACGAAAATTATTATAATTCTGCAACAAATACATCTCAAAACATTAACCAATCCTATGGATATTTGTGGTGGCTCAACGGTAAAGCGAGTTTCCATTTGCCTGGTTTGCAAACACAATTTAATGGATCTTTGATTCCTTCTGGACCAACTGATATGTTTATGGCTTTAGGAAAAAACGATCAGAAAATTTACGTAATTCCTAGTAAAAAAATGGTTGTAATTAGAATGGGAGATGTAGCTGATCCTGCAAACCCAACATTTGCATTGTCTGGATTTGACAATGAATTGTGGCAAAAAATTAATGCCTTGACAAATTAAAGGGTTTGTTTATAAGGGGTAAAACCAAATATACAATAAAAACAAAGCCTCACAAAAAAAAAGCATTGATTTACTTTAATTCAGGTTTAATTTATGGTTTAATTTATTTTAAAAAAAGTAAATCTATTTTAATATCAAATTAGAAAAAAGCCTATTCTAGCCTTATTACTCCTATAACTAAAGCTACTCCTTGTATTTCTTTCCAAGGCACTTCAAAGGCATCATACTCTTTATTATCAGATGCACAAACTATAAATTTATCGTTAGCACTTTTTTTAAGTCTTTTAACTAATAAACCTTGTTCTTTAGTTGCTATTAAATGTACTTTATTCCACTGTATAAAAGCTCTTTCGTGTAAAACACGCACAGCAATTACATCTCCACTGTTATATTTTGGATACATTGAAGAACCGTTTATTCTTATCATAAAATCAATCTTTTTGAAATCAGGAACAATATATTCCCTTTGAATATCGTGTTCTTGTAGTGCAAAATCAACACTACCAAAACCTGCGGCCGCTTCTTGTCCGTATAATGGAATTGGTGTGTAGTTACCTGTCGGGTCTTTTTCTAAATACCTCTCAATTGAATACCCTGAATTATACTTTGCATCTGCTAATGATGACAAAATTTGCATTTTTGGTTTTGTATCGCTTTTGTCATCATTTTTGTCATCATTTTTTTTGATGTTTAAAACGCCTTCTTTTTGTTCAATATTTTTGTTTAAAATATTAGAATTATTTATTATTTCGAATAAATTTATATCACAAGCATTTGAGAGAAGTATCAACGCCTCTACTGTTATTGGAGTTGTACCGTTCAAATAGTTATACAACGTACCTCTTTTAACTCCTGATTTTACAGCAAGTTCATCAATATTTATTCCTTTTCCTCGTAATAAATTACGGACTCTAGTAACGTCAAAATCAAACATAAAAAATATTTATTTAAAATATTAGACTAATATTTTGGATAATCCAATATATTGAATATATTTGTACCATTAATATAGTACAAAAGTATATAAAATATGAACGCAAAAACTAAAACTGAAAAAAAACCTATCCCAAGAGGTTTGGCTGTAATGGTTCAAAAAAGTGTAAAAAATGTTGGAATTGATTATGTACGTATGGTTTTACGAGGCGATAGAGACTCTAAAAGCATAAAAGCACAGCAAATAATAAGCACAGCAAATACAATATTATCACTTTAGTATAATGAATTTTAACCACAACGATATAATCATACGAAAAGAAGCCAAGCAGGAAGTTTGGGTTTCTGAACGCCTTGTTATTGAAGTTTGTGGAATTTCAGGAGATTACTTACGAACTGCTTGTAGAGCAAGGTATAAAGCATCTGTTTCAAAATCTTATCATCGTTTCAATATTTTGCCAATCACTGGTAAATCTTGGAGGTTTACTAAAATCAACAATCAATTTTATTATGATTTAGATTTCTTGCCAAATCAAAAGCCTACATATTATAGAGAAATGTTTGGAGATAAAGAAAGTTTAATTGATGGTTTCAAAAATCAAAGCAAAACCGAAAATGAAAACATTCTTGAAATACAATTTAAAGCCTTTTTAAAACAGACCTATAACGATTATTTACACTGTTATATTGATTATAGAAATGAACACAGAACCGCATTAGCCAAAGCCTGTGCAGTAATTGAATTCTGCGTTCAATATATTGAAAACAACCCAAATTTAAAAGGAGACACCATTTACAAAGAAATGGTAGCACAAATAGAAAAGCACGATTTAGGTTACCTACCTAAAAACTATCGAATATTTAAACAAAAAATTGATGCTGTAATGAATGGTGGTCAAGCAATTGCAGAAGTTATTCATTTACCTAGAGAAGGTAATAATAACGCTTTGTTACACGATGACCCACAAATAATGAGTTGGGCAATTCAACTACGTGCAATGTCCGAAAATTACAGCAACGAACATATAACACGTCTTATTCAAGACTCGTGTTTATTGCAAAACAAGAAAGTTCCAAGCCGTCGGTGGTTCGGACAAAACGTTTACGAACAACACGAGATTAAATTTTTAACCGCATCTAAAAGGTTCGGTACTGGAAGCAGAAAATCATTCGTAAATGAAAGTTACATTCCAATGGAAGGAGCACTATTTTCAGGAGATTGTTGGCAAATAGATGCTACTCGTTTAAACATAATTGCTCACAAACGAGTTGAAGTTTCGGAAGATGGAACAAAAACCACATCAGACGCCTTTTTGTTTGTTATAGCGGTTAGAGATGTTCACAGCGGAGATGTTTTAGGTTATTCATTCGATTATAGTGAGAATCGTTGGAGCGTTCACAACGCCCTTAAAATGGCTGTCGAGACTGCTGGTTATTTGCCTTATGAATTAGCCTTTGACCGCTTTCCGGGTCACAACACAACTGAGTGGGAATTGTTATTTGAAAGACTGCAAACAATGGGCGTTAAACTAACCAAAACTCACAAAGCAACGGCTAAAGCAGGTGTTGAGCGTTTCTTTGGAACGTTGCAAGATGTATTTATGCAACATGATAAATACTACTATGGTCAAGGAATTCAATCAAAAAGGCTATCCGCCCACCGCAGTCCTGAATATTTAGCCAAAATAAAAAAAGAAGCTCGTGCCTCGGGATTTGATGTTGTGGAAGCAATGAATACAGGCGAAAATATTATCGAAAATTACAGAGAAACTGCTTTGAGTTATTACTCACGCAAACACTCAAAAATTAATAAATCGCCTAGAGTTATTCACGCAGAAAGCGAAAAACCTCACGTTCGTTGGGTTGAGAATTACGAAATAGCGATGCTGTTGGCTCTCAAAAAAGAAATTACAATCAAGCACAACGGAATGATTTTAACGGATTTCCACAAAACCGAATACATCTACCAAGTCGAAGATTACGAGGTGTACAGCAAGATTGATAAAGTAATTATTAGTTATGATTTGAACGATTTGAGTAATGTTTATCTATTCAAACCAAACGGAAACTTATTGATTCATTTAGGCGAAGCAAACCTATTTAACAAACCTGTACAATATGGTCCGCAAGCAGAACACAACAAAATTGCTACTGAAAAAGCAAGAATTAAGCAAGTTAACGAGCGTAAAGATGCCGAATTAAACGAAAAAATAGCAATTGCAGACGAAGTTCCAATGCTAATGGGAAGATTTACAAATAAAAACGATTCAGAAAATAACGAAACATTAGTGCTTTTAGAACATTTTGAAGCACAAAAAACAATAAAAAAAGCCGTTGGAAGCACTTACAATACTAACAACGACTTCGATTTAACCTTAATAAAAACGAATTATTAAAATTAAAAATTCTTGACAATGACAAACGTACAAAAAAATGAGATTGTAAACGCTATAAAAAAAGAGATTTCTTTTTCGAGTGGCAAAAAGGTAAGTATCAAATGCGATGTTTCAAACGCAACCATCAGCAATATGATAAATGAAAACTGGGATTTGATAAAAGTTGATTTATGGTTAAAAGTAGCCAATAAACTAAATATTACTTTTTCAGGTTGGCAGGTTGTTGAAATCACAAACTTCAAAATTGTAACTCAAATTTTGAACGATGCAAAAAATCAAAGTTGGTTTATGCCAATTTCGCATAAAGCAGGAAGTGGCAAAACTACAGCAATCGAGGCTTTTGTGGCAGAAAACGGAAACAATGCAGTTTATAAAATCCAAGCAAAAGAATGGGCAAAACGTGAATTTCTGATTAACCTTCTTAAAATATTGAAAAAACCAATGCCGAAAGGCGTGGTTACAACATCAGAACTGGGCGAAATAATAATTGACTTCTTTGTCAAATTAGAGTTTGAAAAACCGCTTTTAATCATTGATGAAGCCGATAAATTGAAAGCTCCAGCATTACGCTTTTTTATTGAATTTGAAAACGCCCTAAAAAAGAAAGTCGGAGTGGTTATTTGTGGAACTGAAAACCTCGAAAAAGAGATTAAAAACGGGGTTCGTTTGAGTTCAAAAGGCTACGACGAAATAGACAGCCGTTTTAGACGAAAGTTTCAACACTTAATCGGTGCAACAATGAAAGATGTAACAATGATTTGTGAGGCTAATGGAATTTTTGACAAACAACTGCAAAACGAAATTTTCAAAGAGTGCAATCCAACGCCAATAGTAGCACAAAACCAGTCTTTTAAAGTTGTTGAAGATTTACGAAGATTAGAACGAATTATAGAGCGTGAACTTTTAAAAATTAACTCAAATACCATCCAATATGCAAACTAATAGTTACAACTACAACGCCGACACGAGACAACTAATTTTTATCTCAAAAGAAGGTAAACCAGTCTTTGGAATTTCGGGACCGATTGCCGAACGAGTATATTCTAAAATAAATTTCAAGAATGACCAACCTATAATAATGACAAAATTGCAACTCGAAAACAAAGTTTCTGATTTAAACAAATGGTTGGATGACGCTAATAATATTCGCAACATTCATTATTCGCAAAAACAACAAAACCGAAACTTTTATGTAAGAAAGTTAATTGAGTTAGAAGAAAGCGAACTTAATGTAATACGTGTGTTATGACTTACAAACAACTCCGACGAAGGTACAAATTACACCAGTACATAAAGCAATTGTACGGTTACAGTGCCACTCAAAAAACGATTTATGTTCCGCACGATTGCGAGGTTGACAATCGATATGTAAAAGAACTTTTAGACAATTATAATTATCAAATACAATTTCAAATACAGTAATATGGAAGCAAACGACATCATAGTAAACGATCCAATAATTTTAAATAACAGTAATATGAACACACCTGAAGTAAAAGCAATTACAGAAATGAATTCAGCAGAAATTGAAGTTTTTTTAAAACAAAAAAAACAAACTGAATTTGAAGAACAGCAAAGAAAAGATGCCGAATTTGAAAAGCAAGGCGACCTTTTAGTTAACTCTATTGTTGCTTTTCATTTAGACAAAAGAGACGAGTTAACGGCTTACAAAGAAGTTCAAACCGAAAACTTAATGAGCCATATTAAAATGGCTTATACCAAGAACGGCAAAGAATTAAAAGAACAAAAAACCTACACAGAATATTCTATCGATAAAAAACGGAAGGTACAAGTTATCGAATCTGACAAACTCGATTTTTCGATTGAAGCCAATGTACATATAGATTCTATAAAAGAAATTCTAAAAGAAAAGTTCAAAGGTCAAGATGACTTGTACGATTTTGTAGATAGTATTTTAACCAAAAACAAAGAAGGCGATTACAGTCCGCAACTTTTGAGCAAAGCCAAACGAAAAGCCAAAAAGTTAAATGATATGCAATTAGTCGAGGAGTTTGAAAAACTCGAAGATTGTCAAATTGTAGTAGGAATTTCAAGATATATGAGAGCCTTCGAAAAAGACAAAAACGGCAAATTTCAAGCCATTTCAATAAACTTTTCGAGTTTATAAATTAACAAGCAATCCCGAGTGGCACACTTTCAGTTTCGAGTACTGAACGGGAACGAATTTAAAACACAAAAAGATGGATTACTTATGGATTGTACAAGTAGAATTTGACAACAAGGATATTTCGATAGATGCTATTAAAACAATAGCAGATTTGTGCCAAAAAGCAGAATATTCAAGAAATCAAGTTATACGATTTTGCGAAGAGTTAGGCAACTATCTTGGAGATAATGAATAATAAACTTTAAACTTTAAAATTATGGCTACCGTTAAAAAATTACAAACCCTATTTTCTAAACTAGGCATTGCAGAACAACAACGTCAAGAAAGAATTAATGCTTGGACTTCGGGCAGAACGCAATCGAGCAAAGAACTTGAAAAAGATGAGTTACTGGAACTTTGTCAATCGCTCTCGAATGAGTTTGATAAAGCAAAAATACTGCTAGATATTGCTAAAAAGAAAAAGAAATCAATCATTCTTACCATTGCTACACGAACAGGCATAAAAAGCTCTTTCGACTGGGATTCATTTAACTATTTTATGTTACACACAAGCACCGTTAAAAAGTCTTTAAATCTTTGCAATTTAGACGAATTAGATACGCTAATTAGCCAATTTAGAGCGATTGAACAAAGTAATGCCAAATCGGCTCAAAAAGTAGGTACAAAGGCTTATTTTAATCAATTTGGATTACCTGCAATGGGCAAAAACTAAAGAACAAATTACAATGGCTTACAACAAACGAAATTTTTACACACGAGTTTTAGAAATTCAGAACCTAACTAAAGAACTTCAAAAGTTAGGTTCTACAAACGTGTATATATTTAACAATTTCGTCAAGAACCATTACCATATTTCTAAAAGGACATTCGATGAGTATTTAGGTATTCCTGCCGAACGGGAGTTAAAGAAACTAGCCGAAATAAGCAAACAACAACCCAAATTATTTGAAGATTAAAATGACACACGAACTAAAAATACAGCCTCAATATTTTAAAGATGTAATGCTTGGTTTAAAGAGGTTTGAAATACGTTTTAACGATAGAAATTACCAAGTTGGAGATACTTTAATTCTGAATGAATTTAATCCAAATACAAAACGTTACACAGGAGAACAAGTAACCCGAAAGATAGATTATATTTTAAATGATGTTGACGGTTTAGAACCTGATTATGTGATATTACAAATTTTAAAACCACTTTAAATGGAGAGCAACGATAAAATTAAATCGAAAATAAAAGCATTATTATCAAAAACAACTGACAATGGTGCTACACACCAAGAAATGGAATCGGCTTTAAAAAAAGCAAACGAATTAATGCTTCAAAATTTCATTTCTGAACATGATTTAAAGGATTTTAAAGTAATTGAAAAGTGTATTTTAAAGGAAGTTCCTTTAATTAAATCGGGGTATGATTTAACTATGTTTTACACAAAACTTGCACGATTATTTGATTGTGAATATTATTATAATAAAAACCGAATTGCTTTTTTTGGATTTGAGAAAGATACAGAATTTTGTGCATATTTTTATAATGTAATCGTTAAAACGTGTTTAAAAGAAAAGGAAAAGTACATCAAATCAAGTCATTTCAAAGAAATGAGGAAGATGTACCACGGCAAAACATTGTCCGTAAGTTTTATAAAAGGATTTCAAATTTCCATATCTGAAAAAATGCAACAAATGTATAAAGAACGTAAAAGAAATATTCCTGAAAGTTTTGGTTTAATGGTTATTGAAAAAGAAAAAAATGTAAAAAGTCAATTTTTGAATTTAGATTTAAAAATTAAATCCGTAAAAGTAAAAGATTTTATTGTTGAACAGGCTGTTTTTGATAAAGGAAAAGAAGCAGGTAAATCAATAAACTTAATTCAAGGAATTGATTCGTTTAATGAAAATTTATTTACCATAAGTAAATGACACCAACCGAAACCTACCACAGCCCAAAATCAACTAAAAAAGACTTGAAAAAAGCACTTGCAGAAACGCTTGGAATTGAATATTCTGAAACCAATGCAAATAAAAAAATTGATACTGACTATAAAATTTGCGTTACTTTTTTTATGAATAGATACAAAGATGTAACCAAGTTAGATTACAATTTCAATAGTCGAGACGGCAAAGCAATAAAGGACATTTTAACCAAAATCGAGCATATTACAAAGACTGGAAATGTAGCCGAAACGTTTAAATATCTTATTCAAAATTTGCCAGACTGGTACAAGCAAAATGCCTTTAGTTTAATAGTGATTAACAGCAAATTTAATGAAATAATAGCAAATATTAAATCTAGTAAAAACAAAGTAAGCGATGAATACAAACAACAAATTATCAGAGACATCTTCCAATAGTCTATCTGTTGAACAAACCAAAGCGTTAGCAAACTATTTACCTGAAAACTTTCTCCCAAAAATAAAAACCATTACCACAATAAAACAGGCAATTGAAAACCGCACCAGTTCGCTTTCTAAAATTAGTAAATTAGTTGGAAGTCAAAGAACCGAAGGATTAATAAAGGTTTATCTTATTAGAATGAATGACCTTTTAGACGTTAAAAGACCTTTAAAAGAGGAGGCAATGAATGAGATTGCTAACATTTTGATAACCGATTATTACAACCTCACTATGGTCGATGTTGTGTTTGTTTTTCAAGAAGCAATAAAAGGTAAATATGGCGAGTTTTATGAAAGTTTGAGTATTCCGAAAGTCATTAAATGGTTTGAAATTTACTTTCACAAACGGTGCGATGAAGCCGAAGAAATGAGTAATCGAGAACGAAACCAACACAATAGCCTTTTTGGTCGTGAACGTAGTTCGGAAGCCGTAAATGAGCAACGAGAGTTTAGTAAACAATATGTTATCAGTCAAAAAATAGAAGCGTTTAAGGAAGCCACAAAACCGAAATAATTAAAACGTGTAGTTAAAAAATCTACATTTCAATAACAAGTATAAAAAATAAAACAAATGAGAAAATTATCTAAAAAGCGAAAAGCAACAAAAGAAGCACTCTATCCAATTGTTAAAGAACTACTGAACGAATTATTATATGAAAAAGTAAAACAATCAGTTGCTTGGTACGATAAGCCCGAAGGAGCACAAATTGCAAAAAATTTATTTTTTGAAAAAATACTAAACGAAAAGACTACTTGAGTAGTTAAAAAATCTACATTTCAATAACAAGTTATGATTAAAGAAAGCACCTATATTAGAAAGTTTACAACTGTACAACGCAAACAATTAGAAATTGTAGCCAATGAACAAGGTTTCAAAACTGTTCCTGAAATACTATTTTTTAGTCTCGAAAACTACATCGACCAACGAAAGGAGATCGAACGATTAAATAGAATTATCCAATATAAACAAAAGAAAATAGACAATCTTAATAATCAGATTTCAAATTAACAAAGAAACCGCTTGACAATTCAAGCGGTTTCTTTATTTTTGCTTACTAATTTTAAAAATAAATAGATGGGTTTTTTAGATAACGCTAGAGAAAAGTTAAAAGAAACAGCAAAAAAAGAGGTAGATACGCTTTTGATTACTGGAGAGATTGTTGAAAAATTCTATATGGTTAAAGAGGACTATTGTGCTTTGACAAATAAAAGGTTAATTTTCATTGATAAAAGTTTCACTAGTAACCGTAAGGCATCTACTGGAATACCTTTTTCAAAAATCAATTCAGTATCATTAAAAAAAGGAGGTGCTTTTTCAATTTCAAAAGAAGTCATTGTAACTGTCGGCTCAAAAGATTTAGACATTGACTTGTGGGATGCAAACGAGGCTCTTGAAATTTTCAAAGCAATATCTGAAAGAATAGTATAAAAAACGCTCCAATTTGGAGCGTTTTTATTATAAATTAAAATCCTTTACAATAGTACCAACCGTCTCGACTTCGTTTCCTTCAGTAAGAATATATTCGTCTGAATGTTTTTTGCGTTTGCCACGGTAACTGCATTTAAAAGTTAGTAAATGCACGTTGGTTGGAGTGTCGTCTCTTTGCTGTCCTTCAGATAAAAGTTTAAGTTTACCTGTGTGGGTACTTTCCATTTTATAAACCAAATCATATACAGTATCTACAAAGTCAAAAAACATCAAAGCATTGTCTTTGGCAAGGCTCAAATTGTTGGTTTCGTAAACTTGTTCGTAACACAGATGCAAACTAATTACGGCTTCGTGATTTTCATAATCAATATTATATTCTAGCAACACAGCAGGTAATATAAGCATCTCGAAACTATCTTCATACAAGTATTGCCCTCGATACAAATCGACCATTACAATTGCCCAAACGTTGTTTGTTGTAAACTTTTCAATCGCTTCTGGACTGGTTAAAGTATCTATTAATTTGTTATAAAATGCTTTCATATTTATTGGATTGCTTCTTTAATATCACTTTCTAATTGTCTTTCTATTCGTCGCATCAAAACGGCACTTTCGCCAATAAACTGCCTTTTCTTAAATGTCATATTCATTTTACGGTTGTGGCTTTTAACTTTTGTTTCTGACGTTTCTCGACCTCGAGTGTTCTTGCGATTGTGTGCTTTAACGGTTACCGTTTTTTTGATAGTTCCGCCATCGTTATGAATTTGAGCATACGGAACATCAGTACCAATAATAAAGAAATTTGCACCTATTTTAATTTTTCTAATGGAGCGTTTCAACCGTCCAGTTCTAACCATAAGCGAACCCCTATCGTCTCGCTTTCTTGCTTCCCAAGGTTGTCGGGATTTGTCCACCCAGTTTTTTTGAATAAACCGTTCTTTGCTAAAGTTTACAGCAATAACAGCCGAACGGTTTATAAAGTTATTCTGCACTTTACCCAACTTCTTGAGTTTGTCTATAAAACTACTCATAACTTGTTTCTACGCCACGAACTACTCGCATCATTGCTTCATTAAACCAACCCTCAATCTCTTCAGGAGATTTTCTTGATAGATTGGTTTGTGAAGTATTAATTCCGCCTTTGTTAAGTGCATCGATATTGATTACGATACTTCGAGGCTGTGAGGCTTTGTCGGTTACTGCACCAACGCTTTTTCCTGCATCTGCCAAAGGTTTTCCTGTTCCTTTGTCATTTTTAGCACTATTCGGGTTTAATAAATCGGTTTTTGCTTTTTCTGCTTTGGCAGTGTCGGCACTTTCTTTCATTGATTTACCATAAGCATCAACAGCCGTTTTGCCATATTCCTTGCCATGGTTAATAACGTTACCTATCGGATTTACATCAATTGCACCGTTAATTGTTCGTTTCATTCCTTTTTTGAAGTCATCCACTCCTTTAGAAACTTGGTCAGGGTCAAGAGTAAAAACTCCTGCAATAATGTCTTTTAATCCAACAAACATATCAACTATTCCGCCTACTACATTTTTTGCACCTTCCCACATATTGGTAAAGAAACTTTTTAGAACCGCTCCCATTGCATCGACTCCTGCTCTGAACCAATCTACTTTTTTGTACAACACGATTATTAAAGCAATACCCGCCAAAATCCAACCAAGTAAAGGAATACTACTTATTGCTACAGAAACGGCTTCAAATCCCAATACTGCTAAATCTAATGCACCGCTTAAACCAATTGTTGCCAATGTAGATGACCAAGCGGATATTTGCCATCCTAAAAGTAAAGCTCCAACTACAAACAAGGCATCGCCCACATATCCTAGAACTGTTTTTATTGAATCCCAGTTTGTATATGCCCATTGCAAAGCAATATTAATTTTATCTAATGCTACGGCTACTAATGGCAGAACCGCCTCTCCTAGTTTGCCCATGACAGTATCATAACGGTTCTTGACAATTTCAGATAAAACGCCTACATCTCCTTGTGCGTTTTTTAGTGCTTGGTTTAAATCAAATTTTGAAGCATCAAAATTATTGAACGTATCAAACATATCGGTTGCATTGGTTTTTAGTTTTACAAACAATGCACGTAACCCTTCGGGTCCGCCAATTTTATTAATCAGTTCGTCTATCTGTTTTGGCGACATTCTTTTGAATTTATCATTTACATCGACCAACACTTTAGACAAGTCTCGCATATTGCCTTTACTGTCGTAAAGACTTACTCCGATTGATTTTAAACCTTTAACGGTTGCTTCTTGAGACAATCCCATAAATGCCGTTTTTGCTAAAGTAGCCGCTTCCGCACTTCCTTTTCCGACACTCGTAAACATTGCAAAAATCTTATTTGCAGTATTTACGCTTTGTCCTGCTCCAGCAGCTGCACCTGCGTATTCAGTTTGTACTGCGGACATTTCTTTAAAGGTTGTAATACCAACTTGAACGGCTTTTGCATTGCTTTCTAAAAGCATTTTAGTATCACTTGCACCCAATCCGAACGCTTTTAAACCTTTAGTTGTGGCTTTTACTGCCTCGTTCATATCTGCCCCAGTTGCAGTGCTATAATTTGCAACTTGAGTAAATACTTTTTTGGCATCATTGCCATAATATCCTAACGCAGATTGAATATCATAATAGGCTCTTGAAGTATCAACTGCGGATTTTCCAGTTTCAAAAGCACTATCCCTTATGAGTTCTTTGTAGGTTGCGAGTTGGCTCGTGTTCTTATCAAGGTTCAACTGTTTTATATTCAGAAATTCCGAATTAAACTTCTTTGCTTCGCTGGTCGCATTGCCAAAAAGGGTAAATACTCCTAAAAGTCCTGCGGTTATTAAAACATAAGGATTCCCTATTAAATCCATTATTCTACCAAAACCGCTACTTTCACTTTTCATAGCAGAAAAGGCTTCAACGTGAGCGCCTTTCAAACCGCTTAACTTACCTTTCATAACATCGGTAGCCTTGCTTAATTTGTCTTGCGTTTCTTGTAGTTTTGAGTTAAAAAGTTTGTTTTTTAACTCCATTAATAATTCTAACTTGCTTTGTGCCATTGTATTATTTTTAGTTTTATTTGATTTGTATTGTTTTTAATTATACATTTGTATTCTGAAAACAAGTAAGGAAGACTAATTTTAATCTTCAGTACCCAATAAAAGACTTTTAAATTCTTATAATATCGAGGTTAATGCTTTTGCAACCTAGAAGGAGGAATTTAAAAGTCTTTATTTTTTATTGTAAATCAAGATTCCTTTTCTTACTTCATCTTCCTTTATTTTTAATGAATACCAAGTTGCAATTCTATTTTTATTGTTTTCAATCTTGACTGGAACAACCATCGTTAAACCATCATAAAACTTAACATACTTGGTTTCTTTAGTTTCAGGATTTAGCCATACTTCATTTGGTGTTTCTAATGCATCTTTAACCAACGGAAATAATTGATGTCTATTTTCGCCTTCAGATATGTATGCTCCTTTTGTATGAAACTCAAACGCCTTTTTTTCGAGTATTAATTTTCTTTTCAAATAGTCTTCAAATCCCATTAAATTAGTTCCAGCATTGTCAGTAAATAACTCTTTCACATTGTCAGGAGTTATGGTTTTGTCTAACAGTGCTTTTGATAGGTTTTTCATATCCTGCAACGGTTGTAAATTCCAAGTTGTATCAAACTTCATTTTATCAATTTTATCTCCGTTGGTTTCGGCATATTGTTGCTGTTTTATAAAAACCTCTTTTAGGTCACCACGATTATAGCCAAATTCAGATTTGCCCCATTTATCTCCCAAAAGGTTTGAAGCCGTTTTACCTTTTACTAATTTACCTTCTGTTTTGCCTAAATACTGCACCATTTCACAACGACAACCGTAACCGTTCGGAGGGTAAATACGCATTGCTTCTTTGTCATCTAGTGAAAATACTTTTCCGTCTAAAACTTGATGCTCTAACCGTACTCTTTCGTCTCCTGCTGTTTGATATTGCACAAACGAGGTTACACTATCTTTTTCGGACATAAAACGTAAATACTGTGCGCTATTTTGTGCTGTTGCTATTGCTAAATTATACTCTGTTTCTAACCAAGTACCGTTAAAATTTTTAGTTACATTTTGTGCTTGAGTTTTAAAGTCAGAGAATGAATTGATTTGTAACTTTTCTTTGTTTATCATTAAATCTGACAACGATGCTAACCTTGCTTCGGTTTTGCCCTGACTAAAAGAAAACAAATTATATTCCATCATACTTAAAGCCAAGTGGTCAGGTTCGTTCCAACCTGCTTGTATTCGTCGTTTGCCCCAACCTTTTTGTAAAGCACTCAAAAACTCCAAACCTTCCATAGCCATTATATTGGCTTCCGAACTCAAAGTATCTTTATTCTCGAAAATTTCTTGAAATAACTGATTGTGAAAATCACTCATTTTTTTTTGAAAACCATTTGAAACAGCAACTGGGTGTTTTGAGCAATTGAAATCAGTATATTTTGGAAGTCGTACACCCTCGATTACAGCGACTATATTTTCTAATTTAGCCGTTGGTACTAGAATTTTTTTTTTACCAACGATAGGAATACTAAACGTTTTTGAAAGCCAGTCGACATCTACTTCGTGGTCAACCATTACGCCCTGTGTAATAGTCCAAAACTTGTCTAAATCAAGATTATGGTGCTGACTAAAAGCAAGTGCATCGCCTTCTTTTATGAAACTGTAACCTTGATTGATTAGTAACGGTATCAAAACATCGCCTACTAAAAACTTTACAAAACGTTTGTCCGAAACGCCTATTTTTTCATCGAGGTTTCGTTCGTGGACTTCGCTTTGACTTCTTGATGCTCCGTTTTGAGTTAGCATATTCCCACCAACAATAGCCGAACTAATTTCATCTTTATTGAATTGAATAAAACGCTCATATACTTGGTAAGTATCGCTTCGATTGGCTTCTTTAAAATCGACGGTTGTGCCTAACGGAAATACTCCTGTTGATGCTTCGCCCAGTTGTTGAAGCATATATTCAATACGGTCAATTTCTTTACTGTCTGTTGAGTTGGTTGTTGCTGTAACCATTGGCATACCAAACTTCTCGCAGAACTCCGCCCACGATTGTGCAACGTTACGTTTCCAAATCAAGTTTGGGACAATATCATTCATCAAACCAAGTTCGGTCTCTTCGTCTTTTACTTCTACAATCCAATTTTCATAATAAGGATCGGCATAATTCACAAAGTCATCTTTTGTAATATCTGGAAACACGGCTTTCAATTCAGGGACAACGTTACGTCTCGGAATTACTTTAAGTTCGACTTTGTTTCCGTTAAATTCCAAAAACTCAATTACGGTGGGTCCTTCAAAAATCGCATCTAAAGCATTCGATAAAAAAACATAAAACCATTTGTTGTTAAAAAAGTTTGTTGCCTCTTCGTTGGTTTCGCCTGTTTGCTTATTCACAATAGAAAATTCAGTATTTAAAGTTGAATATTTGCGAAGTCTAACTTGTGCTTTGTAATGACCGTCAGTTTTCAAATCTTTGTACAAGTCGTGCAAACGGTTTCGTCTTGGTTTGTCGGGATTTTCTGAAAGTGCAATCGCCTGTCTCCATGATTGAATATCTTTTCGGGAACGGTCAGTATATTGTTTAATCAGTTTATCGATTATTCGTTTGTCCGCATCGGCAATTCTGCCAGTATTTCGTGTCGAAGTTAGGGCAGATTTTACCCCTATAGTTTTTGGCGTTCTGTTGAATGATATTTCTCGTCCTAGTATTCTCATTTGATTTTAATTAGTTATTGCGTTAAATTTGAGTTTTAAAGCCACTTTAAAGGGTTTGTTTACCATTTATGATTCTGACTTTGCTGTCTGCTACTTATTTTTATTGGATATAATACATTTCCGTTACTATCCTCGATGGTTGGTAAATTTGCCTTTATTGTTCCTTTGGCTACATCTTTTAACCAGTTCAAAGCATCTTGGTAGCGTTCGGCTCGATGCTTTGGTATTAAGTTTGGAGCAGTCGAAGTGTACAAATGATAAATGGCACAATCAATAGTTATCATTACTAGATTTGCGTTCCGAGTATCTGTAGTAATATTTTCATTTAAGAAAATAATATCTACGTTGTAACGTCCGCACAAATAATTCGTAATTTGTGAAATCGCCATATCTTCGGCACGATGCAATTTACTATCCGTATAATTGTTTAATAGTGCGGATTTTATTTCGTTGCGTAGTAAAACGCTATAATCGTCTTCGGTTAAAAATCTCATTTAAAATCTATTTTTATTGTTGTTAATTTTTTCGGTTCTTGATGTCATTCGTGTTTCAAATTTGTCAACGAAAGTAACTGCGTTCAGTTTTGCAATACAGGACTGTTCTGCATCGGGTCCGTCATCATTTGCCTGACTTCCTTTTTCAAATGCTAAAAGTTGTTCGTTAACTTCTTCGTTATCGGGGTCGCCTTCTAATTTTGAATCCATATACATATTTCCACGTTCGTAAAATCCAAGCATCGACTCGATACGGTCAAACTTATCTACTTTGGCTTTTTTATCTGCTACTACAGGAATATAATAACCTCGTTTGTCTCCTTCTGCATCAAAATCATTTACAAACTCATCCATTGCAAAAAGTCCTTCAATCATATAGCGAATGTTAAACTTCGATAAGTTCATATCTTCATATTTATTGTAGAGCCATTCTGCTAATTTTGCTCTTGATGTTCTTCTACAAAAAACCGCTAACCTGTGATAGTCTCTACCCGTTCTACCGTACAAAATCATTGACTTATAATCGCCATTATCTTTATACGATAAATCGCCATAGAAAACTAAACCGTCATATTTATCTAATTTTAAGGCTGGTTTGTACTTAAAATATTCTTGTTTAAATATTTCGCCATCCTGAACGTGCTTGTGCATATACTCACGCATAAAACTTCTTGATGGTTGTTCTGCATATTCCTGCCTCCAAAATTCAGACGATGTATTCTCTGGCCAGTTAGGTTCAAAATCAATTAAATCTTTTACGGCTGTTACCGATATTATATGATGTCTTAACTCTCTATTTTCTTCTTTTGCAATCTTTATAATGTTTTTAAAAGCCGTTTTAATTTGGTTTATAATTGTATTTTTATGAAAGTTATTGTTTGCCACAACAAACCGTCTTCTTGATGCTCCTTTCTCAAAACAACCTTGCAAATCTTCCCAAACCCACTCGTAGGCTTCACGGCTCAATGCTTCGTTTTTACATCGCTTTTTACTATCAACATCGTCAATTACAATATAGTCGGGACGATTTGCCCCCTCACGCAATCCTCGTGGACTTTGTCCAATACCTATCGACATAAACTTTACACCGTCACTAGTCGAAAAATCCCCACTGCTCCAGTCTCCATATTTAAACTTTCTGCCGTAATCATTAATAAACCTTTGATTGTATTGTAATTGTGCCTGAATGTCTGAAATCAATTTTTTTGCTTTTGGTTCGGTTTCGCCTACCAAAAGCATAAATTTTAAACGTTTGGTAACATATAAAAACAACGGAATTCCCATATCCAAATGAACTGACTTCGCACCTGAACGATAAATTTCTGCGACTAGGCTACAAATATCATTTTCAATAAGAAGTTTAGCCATTCGCTTATGAAATTTAGCAGATGGCGATTTTGCGTACATCGGAAAATAATATTCAAACCATTCTACATATTCCTTTTGAAGTTGTTTGATACGCTTGTTTTTATCTTGCGGCGTTTCGGTAATATTAAGATAAGTTGACTGTTCAATACGTGAACAATGCAACTCATATTCCTTAATATATTTTTCAAATTTCTTATCCATTATTCAATTGATGCTTTATATAGAATGAAATTTTTGTGCCATACTAAAAACATAACTGCAAATTCAGGTTCTTGCAATGCCATCCAGTTATCAAACTCTTTAAAAACACTCAACACTACTTGAACAGAAACTTTGCCCGACATCGTTTCAATTACTTTTGAGACTTTAGCCAGTGCGTCCGCATCTACAGTTGACTTTCCACCCTCGGCAATAATTTGTAATTCTCTAGTTAGGATTTCTTTTAAAATATGTGGTGCTGATAGATTTTGCGCTCTGCGATAATCCCAGTCTTTTTCATTTACTCTGCCTTTTCTCCATCGGGTTAGTGTTTGTTCAGAAACATCAATATCTAACGAAATCGCTTTACACGTCATTCCGTCGTTTATAAACATTCTTTCTGCCAAAGCACGTTTTTTATCATTCGTTAACTCGCCCATATATTACTCTATTTTTCAACAAAGTTGAAAAACAAATAGTTCTAAAATACAAATGTTTGCAACCCTTTCAGTGAAAATTGCAACGGTTTCTGAATTGTTTTTATGCGTTGTTTTTTCGACACAACTTTGTCAAAAAATAACACAGAATACTCATTATGATAATCAGACAAAAAGAAAACGAACTCTATTTATACGGCACAATCTGGCAAGGTGACGGCACTTATTTTGTAGATGTTTTTTCTCAAATGGTTAGTAAATATCCTGTTATTGATATTCATATTCATTTAAACGGAGGTTCTGTTTTCGATGGAAATTTGATGTACAACACTATCAAGAGTGCAAAGTCCGCATCGGATATGTACGTCGATGGAATAGCGGCTTCAATGGGTGCAATAATAATATTAGCAGGTCGCAACATTTATATGGCGGACAATGCTTTTATAATGGTTCACGCTCCATCGGGTAACACGAACGGAAGTGCAACAGACCACGAGGCAAGTGCTGTATTGTTACGTGCAATTGAAAAGAATACGATAAAAGTTCTTAAAGCAAAAACGGGACTTTCCGAAGCCGAATTAGTTGAATGGCTTGAAAAAGACACTTGGATTAGTGCTGAAAAAGCACTCCAATTAAAATTGATTACAGGAATAAAAGACCCCGTAATTGAGGCAAATGTTGAAATTGAAGACAATGACTTTGAGAGAATTTATAACTCCTATAACGCATTATTAATAAATGAAAAATCTGATAACAAAAATTTAAAACCTATGAAAGCATTATTAATTACAGCCTTGGCATTGTCAGGCGTTACCGAAGCATCTTCGGACACAGCAGTTATTGAGGCTGTAAAAGCACATTTTGAAGGTAAAACCTCAAAATTGGAAGCGGATTTGAACGCAAAAACGGAAGCGTTAACTAACCTTGAAACTGGGTTAAATACTCAAAAAGAAGCACAAATTAAATCTATTCTTGACGTTGCAGTTGAACAAAAAAAGATTACTGCCAACCAAAGAGAAACTTACGAAAGTATTGGCAAAACAACTGGTATCGATGCTTTGCAGACGGTTCTTGGTGGTTTGGGAGTTAGAACTCCAATTTCAGGAACTATTACTGGCAAAGGCGGAACGAGTGTTGATGCTGTAAAAGAAGGTTGGGATTGGGATAAATACCAAAAAGAAAATCCGAGAGGATTAGAAAAAATGGCTATTGACGCACCTGATTCGTTCAATGCTTTGTATGAGGAAAAGTTCAAAAAGTCATTTAGTAACTAATTATTAACCCTTTTAAAAATTTAAAATAAGTATGGCGCTTTTAAACCAAGAAATTTGGACTGATGTTGCAGTAGAGCAATTTAGAGCAACAGAAGACGCATCGTTTTTAAACGAAATCCCTGACGAATCAGGATATGTTACCGCTACACGTGGCGATAACGAAGTCATTCACTTGAACGACATTGGAGTTGACCCTGAAGTATTGATTAACAATACCACATATCCACTTCCAATTGCATCGCAAGATGACCAAGACATCGCAATTACTTTAGACAAATACCAAACGGCTGTTACTAAAGTTAGTGATGACGAATTGCAGTTTATCGCTTACGATAAAATTGCAAAAGTTCAAGAAAAGCACACAAAGGCAATCATGCGTAAAAAACACGCTAAAGCAATTCACGCTCTTGCTCCTGCTACCAACACAGTTGCTACACCAGTAATTATTACTACTGGAGGCGATGACGGAACAGGCAGAAAAAAAATGTTAATGAAAGACATTTTAACATTGAAAAAAGCGTACAATAAAGCCAAAATTGATATTGACGGACGTGTACTTGTTCTTTGTTCTGACCACTTTGGAGATTTAGAAGAAGATGGACTAGACAAACAAAAGTATGTAGGTCAGTTTATTGACGAAAATGGAGGGCAATTGAAACAAAGATTATTCGGTTTCAAAACTTTCTGGAATGCTGAAAACCCTTCTTACAATGTTTCGACTAAAGTAAAAGTAAGTTTCGGAGCGGTTTTAGGAGCAGGAACTCAAGAAGCATCAGTAGCCTTTTTTGCTCCTGATATGTTCAAAGCATCAGGTAAAACAAAAAACTACGTTACGTTGGCTCAAGCAAGAACCCAACAAAACGAATACAGTATGAGACACAATTATATTGTGTTACCAAGAAAGCAACGTGCTATCGGTGCGATTGTTTCAGGAACTGTATAGTACCAAATTATAAACCCAAACGGTCAGAGTTTGTCCTTTGACCGTTTTAATACTTAAAAAACAAATGGCAAAATTAAGCAAAGATAATGTCGCTTCTGCAAAGAAAATCTTTAAAAGCGATGCTAGTTTAAAAACCCTTTTTATGAATAATAAAAGCGAATTTTTTACAAGCGAAAATTTGGCAAATAACAGCGTTAAAGAGCCAAAGAAAAACGTTCAAACTATCTCAAGAGATACTATTGACGAAACTGAAACTTCTGAAGATGAAGATTCTGAAAAAGGAACTGAAGGTACATCAGGCGAACCAACTAAATAAATAGTAAGATGTCAAATTTAAACGGAGTATCCATAAATAAAGGTCGATTAGGAGCAAATACGCTTACTAAAGATGACGGGGTGTCTGCTTTGATTATTGGTTGTCCTGCTACTACTCAACTAGTTCACGGCATTGTTAGAACTTTATATAATTCTGTTGATGTTGTTAATGCAGGTTTTACTGCCACTTCGGACGGTACAGGTGTTAATGCTTACAGACATCTTTTAGAGTTTTATCGAACTGCTGGAGAAGGTCAGAAATTACAGTTAATGATTGTACCTCAAGATACAACCATAGCGGAGATTTTAGAAAATGAAATTTATGCTAAAAAACTGATAATTGCATCGGGTGGGGAAGTTAGACAACTCGGAATCGCTGTAAACCCAACAATACCAAGTGTATATTTAGATGGTTTACCTCAAGATGTTTACTTATCAATTGCAAAGGCTCAAAACTTTCACAATTGGTCATTTGAGAATCATTTCCCTTGTCAAATTTTACTTGAAGGTTATGACTTAAACGGTTCTGCATCGGCAGTAGCCAATTTAAGAAGTTTACCAAATATATCCGCTCCTAAAGTGAGCGTTATTATTGGGCAGGATTACAACCATGCAGAAACAAAGACTGGCAATGCTAGAAAATTTGCCGATGTAGGAACTGCTTTAGGTACGCTCTCGGCTTGTACTATTGAGCAGAACATTGGAGACAATGAGGCTTTTAACCTTACTGATGCTACAAAAAACACGTGGCTTGTTCCGGGTTTGTCTTCACATAAAATGAATGACGACGTTTATTCTGACTTGCAGACACTTGAAAACAAAGGCTACATTTTCGGTTTCATTTATGCAGGAATGCAAGGCGTTCGTTGGAACAATGACCACACTTGTGTTGAAATCATTCAAGATGCAGAAGGTAACATTAACGAGAATACTATTGCCTACGGTAGAACCCACGACAAAGCATTACGTTTATTAAGAACGGCTTTGCTTCCAAAGGTTAAAAAAACCTATCCAGTTGACCCTGAAAACGGACAATTACCGATCGGTGTACAAAAGTACTTTGAGGGCATTGGCAACCAAGTCTTTGAAGGTATGAGAAAAAGAAAAGAAATCTCCGCAGGTAGAATGCTTGTTGATGCAACAAGCGATTTGATAACTGAAAAGATTTTAAAAACTACTTTCAAAGTAGTTCCTTATGGAACTATTGGAGAGATTACAGGAACGTCTAACCTTAAAACAAGTTTATAATGTCAACGATAATCAGAAATAACAAATCGTATGATAGTGGCGATGCAGAAATGACAATTAACGGAATTCCTGTTGATATTGTTGAAATATCATACACGAATGAGCAAGAACACAAATTGAATCATACGCTTAAAAATAGAGCGACTTCGTGGTCAAGAGGTAAAATAACGCCTACTTGTACTGTAACGGTTATGATGCACGACATTACTCCAATTGAAACGGCTTGTGGCGGTGACCTTTTGAAAATTGCACCGTTTGACATTAACGTTACTTTCATTAACGAGTTTAATGTACCAGTAAACGACACAATTGTTGCAAAATTTCAAGACCAAGGTCGTGAAGTTACGGGCGATATGGGACTTAACAAACAATATACTTTGTTTGCTATGGATGTAAAATTTAATAATTTTTAATAATTCAGTATTATGAATAAAGAAGAAAGAGAAGCCTTAATCAAAAAACACGGCGAAAAGAATTTAAAAACGTTGGAAGTACCAACAAACGATTTAGGCTCTGAAACAATTGATGTAGCCGTTAGAATTCCTGACCGCTCTGTAATGTCGCAGTATATGAAATATAGCGATGTGAACCCTAAAAAGGCTCAAGAGATATTGGTTAAGTACTGTGTACTTTCAAACCTTGAGCAAATTCTTGACGACGATGCGTTGTTTATGACAACTGTAAGTTTGTTAGCCGAATTAATCCCAATTAGAGAAGGTAGAGTAAAAAAGTTTTAGAGGACTGCTCTGGGTTACATTTTAGTCAAGGAAGGGATGTGATTTTAAAAATGGATGCATTAATATCACACGTTTTGCACATTCCTTTCCCCGAAAAATTAACAGATACGGAGTGGTCTGAAAAGTGGGCACAGGTTAAATTTTTAGCCGAAAAAGGAGTTTTAGGCAATTTTAAAGACAATAGTTTAATATGAGTTTTTCAGATATAGGCGATAGAATGGTAAATTTTGGAGGTGGCATCATTGACAACTCAAAACAAGCAAGTGAAATAATCATAAATCTTGGAGTTAGATATGCAACCGCCTTCGGACTTTATCAATCTACAAAAGTGCCTTCAAAAGCAAGGGTTTCTAATGATTACAAATTTATTACTTACCCACAAGAAGAAGGCAATTTTGAAGACATTAATTTCAGTTTTAAAGAGACCAAAATAAATTTTGGCTCATTGCTTTTAAGTCAAGAATTCGGAAAACTACTCGCACCGCCTCCAATAATTAGTTTTTCTCAAGACAAAGAACTTGTTGAAACCGAAATAAATGGAAGCGATAATATAGTAGTTGAGCGTTGGGGAACAAAGCCGTGGGATATTAGAATGAAAGGTTTATTAATTGACATTGAAAAGCGAACTTATCCTGAAGGACTAATAAAAGAACTTTATAAATTCTTTAAATATAATGGTGTTGTCGATGTTATAGGCACTCAATTTAAAGATAAAGATATTCAAAACTTATATTTTACTGGTATCGAATTTAACCCGATTGAAGGTTTTGAAGACACTGTTCAATATTCGTTAAATGCCAAAAGTATCAGGGCTGTTGGTTTTACTTTATTAAATCCGAACGCATAATGAACTATTTATATTACAATATGACTTGCAAGGTTATCATTGGAAACCTTGTAACAGAAGGAGTAAATAGCGTTAAGATTGAACAAAGCATAAAAAAGCAATCCGACACAGCAGTTATAACATTGCCTAGAGAATTTCAATCAATTATGATTGATAATAAACAAGGTTCAATCGCTCGAAAAAACATTACTGACTTTATAAAAGTTGGTAATCCAGTGAGTATAAACTTAGGTTATGATGGCGATAATGTTCAGGAGTTTGCAGGTTATGTAACTTCAATTGGTGCGGACGTTCCTTTGATTATTGAATGTGAAGACGAAATGTATCATTTGAGACGTTCCAATTTTGTAAAAGTATTCCCGTCAGTATATCTGTTGGATTTACTAAAATACATCGCCCCAAATTACAAATATAACGTCATTGATAATATCAATTTAGGGAAGTTCACAATTGCGAACGTTTCGGCTTTTAAGGTTTTAGAATCGTTAAGAACCAACTACGGACTGTTTAGTTATTTCGTTGGCAAAACGCTCACAATTGGATTTGCAATTTCGATAGTTCCGCAGAAAGTTCACGCCATAAATTTTGAAAGAAACGTCAGAGCCGAAGAATCTAATGACTTGAAATTTGTTAGAAAAGAAGATTTGAAATTACTGTTAAAAGGTATTGCTCTTAACAAAAAAGGAAAAAGATTAAATTATGAGTTTGGGGATAAAAACGGCACACAACGAACTTTGCATTTTACAGAAAAAACACTTGCAGAACTTAAAGAACTGACTCAAAAAACATATAAAAGTTTAAATTTTGACGGTTACAAGGGTAAGATTCCAACTTGGGGATTACCAAGAACAAAAGCAGGGGAAGCCGTTTTTTTGACTGACCCAAATATCGAAAAAAGCGAACGAAACGGAAAGTACTTAATTGAGTCCGTAGAGATTAATTTTAACGGAAGCGATGGATTTAAAAGAAGTAATGAACTAGGTTTAAAATTATAAAAATGGACAAAGCCACTAAAGAAAAAATAAGCAAGTTACACCCATCGGTTAGAGCCGAAGTTGAAAAAATTATTGGCGAATGCGACAAGGCACTTACTGGTAATGCCAAAGTTCGCATTACGCAAGGTTTACGAACCTTTGCAGAACAGGATGCTTTGTTTAATCAAAAGCCAAAAGTAACGAATGCTAAAGGCGGACAATCAGTTCATAACTTCGGTTTTGCTGTTGATATTGTTATGATTGTTAACGGCAAAACCATCAGTTATGACACTCACAAAGATTGGGACCAGGATCGAGTTGCAGATTGGGACGAATGTGTTAAGATTTTTGCAAAATATGGTTGGAACTGGGGAGGCAATTGGAACACGTTTAAAGATTTGCCACATTTTGACAAAATAGGATTTAGCAACTGGAGAGTTTTGTCAACAAAAAAAAGAGACGTTAACGGATACATTATTTTATAAATTATTCAAATGAAAAACACAAAATTATACAGTTTAATTAGTTGGTTTGGTTTTATATTATTATTGTTATGGATGACCAGTTGTGGCACTCGAAAAGTGCAAACAAACCATACTGAAGAAAAGACTGATTTAGAACAAAAAACAATAGAAAAAAAGGATGTAACGCTTCAAAATAATTCTAATGTAAAAGTAACAAACGAGATTACTTCTTCAGACGAAATTACAACCGAAAAGAAAATATACACTCCGATTGACAATTCTAAACCAAGTACGTTTATTGACGATAAAGGCTTTAAAAAGGAGTTAAATAACACATCTTACATAGAATTAAAAACAACGTCTAAAACTCATAAAAAAGGTGCAAAAAAATTTGAAGCAATCAAAGAGTTGAAAGTTTCGGACAAAAGTGTAAAAGAAATTGACAGTAAAATTAAAGGCGAAAAGCAAACGAAAAACAAAAATATTGAAAGGACTTCGTTAAAATGGTGGTGGTTGCTTTGGTTACTTATCCCTTTAGCAATTTACATTTATTGGCGGAATAAGGATAAAATTTGGTTTGTTTAAAACCGCTTTAAAACTGTTTTAAAATATGGAAGTGTTCAAACAGGCTGTTGAAATGATAATCAAAAAACAGCAAATAATGACGGTTGTTTCGGGAACTGTTAAAGCAATTCGAGAAAATGAAATTGATGTTGATCGTTCCGAAGACTTGCCCGATTTGTTAAACGTTCGTTATCATAGTGTTTTAGATACTGTTTCAAATAAGTTTAAAATAACTCCAAAACTTAACTCTCAAGTTCTTTGTGCAATCATCGAAAATGATGTTTCCGAAGCGTTTTTATTTGCATTTAGTGAAATCGAAAAAGTAGAAATTCACATCGACGATTTAAAGTTTGAACTAGAAAAAGAAGGCGTCCGAATTTCTAACAAAGGCGAAAATCTTAAAAAAGTTCTTAATGAGTTTCAAGACAAATTCGGAGCATTATGCGACGAAGTTTCAAAGATTGTTGTTTCGGTTGGTGTAACTCCAAATGTCCCAGTAATCACACAAATTAAAAAAGATGTTAAGATTACCAATAAAAATAAATTGAATAAAATTTTAATCGAATAAGATGCCTTTAGATAAAGCAACATTACTTAGTGAATTGGTTCAAATTTTAAGCAATCCGAGTACAACTAACAATGTTGAAACAATAGCCGAAGCCATAGCAAATGCAATTGAAATATATGTTAAATCGGGATTGGTCAATGTAACCGTTAATGTTGCTACAGTTGGAACTGCAACGGCTCAAACTGGTTCAGGAACTGGAACAGGAAATATTACTTAAAATGAGAAAAGATATTTTGTTAGATACAAACTTTGATTTGCAAATTGAAAACGGAGATTTTATAATAGGCGACAGCGACCAACAACACGTAAACTGTATTTTTTTAGCACATCAGGGAGAGTATAAGGAGTTTCCTAAAATTGGTTTCGGCGCATCCAATTATCTTAAAAAGAGCAAAGCAACCAAAGAAAAATTTATATACGATTTAACCAAGCAATTAAAATATGACGGCTATACAGAAGCCGAAATAAGCAATGATTTTAAAAATTTAAAAATTACAGTATGAAACCATTTAACTCATTAATAACCTATATTCTTAAAGGATTTGGTTATACCGATATTTCAGATTTTAGTACGTCAGTATTTAAAATTGCTTTTATTGACAACGGTAAAATTACACTTTTGCTTTTAATGATTATCGGAACAATCCGCACCTTTATTAAGGATGCCCTAGGATTAGATATGATTGTTTTCTTGGCTTTTGTAGTGTTAATAATTGCAGAGTTTCAAACGGGTTTAAAAGCGTCTATGTCTAAAAAAGGAGAGCGTTTTCAAAGCCGAAAATTTGGTAGAATGATTTTGAAAATTGGAACTTACATTTTAATTATTTGGGTTCTGTATTCGTTTTCATCAAAGTTGTTTGTTCCCGACTTTTTAGGGTTTGAAGTTAACCCTTTCAAATGGCTTTATTATATGGTTTTTCTAATGATTGTTTTTCAATTATTCATTAGTTGGATGGAAAATTTAGCCGTACTGGGTTACTCGGAAGCAAAAGGAATTTTGGGCATTGCTTTAAGAAAATTTAATAAATGGTTTGAATTCGATGGAACAAAAGATAACGGTAATAACTAAAAATCAATCGCTTATTGATATTGCAATTCAGGAGTTTGGAAGCCCACTAGCAGTAATAAATTTAGCGTTTGAAAACAATTTGAACGTGAGCGATTTGTTAGTACCTGGACAAAAAATAATCGTCACAAAAAGCGATTATAAAGACATTGAAGTTTTTGATTATTTCAAGAACATAAACAAGAAAATTGCAACGGGTTTTCAACCTAAAAAAGCCAAAAAAAACAACTATGGATTTCCTTATGGATTCCCACTACAATTTTAAAAATGAATAGAAGTATAAACGAGATTCAAGAATCTATTTTAACGGCTTTAAATCAGGCATCAAATCTTAATGCGTTGCAGGTTTTAACTACTTCGGAACAATCATTGTTAAACGCTAATAGTTCAAGTAAAGTTGCTGTGTGGAGGTTTTGGGTTTGGATTTTTTCTTTTGCTATTTGGGTTCACGAACAAATCGTTTCTAAAAATGCAGAAAACAGCCGTCCGCATACGATACGTTGGTATAGAGAGCAATGTTTAAACTTTTTAGACGGATTGGCTTTGACTTGGTTAAACGGACAATTTCAGTATGATTTGACTAATGTAACCGATGCCGATGTACGCAAAATTATTGACCGTTGTGCTTTGTTAGAAAGTAATAATGGTGAGTTAGTAATTAAAATAGCAACCGATAACAATGGTAGCATCGAACCAGTTACACCGCAACAATTAGTACGGTTTAAAGCCTATTTAATGCAAATTAAAGATGCAGGAAATCGAATAAGAGTAATTAATCAATCTGCCGATTTGCTGAAAATTGGATTAACCGTTTACGTTGACCCATTAGTGATTGACTTGCAAACTGGCAAACTATTAAGTACACCAAATCCAATATATCCAGTTAAAGAAGCCATCAATAATTATTTAGAAAAACTGGAGTTTAACGGTGCATTTGTCCGCACTTTTTTTCAAGACGAATTACAAAAAGCAACTGGAGTTATACTGCCAAAAATAGACGTTTTAGAAAGCCAATATTTAGGTTTTGCATTCATTCCAATAGTTGACTGGACAATTCCACAGGCGGGATATTTTAAAAGCAATGATGTCGATTTAACCATAATTTACAAAGCAAATGAATTGGGCTCTAATTAATTTCGTTCAACTAATACAATTGTTTTTGCCTATTGATTGGAGGCAAAATAAACAAACATCGTTCTTAAATTCAATCATAAAGCCCTTAGATAGTTTGTATGTCGACACGTTGTACAAAATGCAACACACCTGCCAAGTTATCTATTTAGAAAAAATGTTGAATGAGTATTTTGCGGTTGTGGGTTACGACAGTCAGAACCACGAAACTACGAAAGTTGTTTTTATAGACGATGCACCCAAACCGCCAACAAAGTACATTTATTTGAATCAAGAAATACCGCCAAAAGATTACTTGTATTTGCGGACACAATATTTAACAGGCGATACTGACCATATCGATTTTATCATACACATTCCGTCAAGTTTTGTGTTTGTTGAGGATAAATTGAAAGCAATTATTGATTATTATAAATTGGCAGGAAAGAAATATAAAATTGAAATTTTCTAATTATGGACTTTAAAATAGGGCAAAAGATTTGGTTAATGATAAACAATAAACCAGTCGAAATTATAGTATCAAAAATCATTCAAACGAATGAGTTGGTTCTTGAAAACGAAAACAAATTTCAAGAAATCAAAGCATTTGCATCGTACAGTACAAATTATCAACACGAATATTTGATAATTCCTAGTGAGGTTTATGCATCAAAAAAGGAATTAATGAAAGCCGTTTTTGATTTGAAAGATTAGGAACGAAAAGCAAGAATTTCAAAAAGTTCAAAAAAATGAAAAAAGTAAATTTCACACAGGCGGGCGGTTTTCCATTAGAAGAAAAAACATTAGACAATATGCAAACTGCTTATTTCGATGTTTTAAAAACTATTATCGGACATTTTGGACTTCCAAGCGTTGGCAATTTTATTATTTACGGTTGCGAGGTTGTGGCAAATACCATTCAACCCGGAATGATGTACATCGATGGCGATTTATGTTTTTTTGCTGTTGCAAACGGTAATTTGACAACCAAAATAAAAAAGATTGAAACCATTGAAGATGCACCTTTCGAGGGCGGAAACAACCTACCCACTTATTTTGACTATTCGGCACTAGTCAATGCAAATGGCGTTTTATTAAGTGATTTTGAACGACTTCCAAAGGTTAACGAATTGATAAACCAAGTTATCAACTGGGCGGATATTCAAAACATACCAAACACAATTGTACAAGATGCTAACTACAATACGACCATTCAAAATATTCAAAATAAACTGATTGAACTCGAAAAGAAAAACGCAGTTTTCACGACTGGTGGCGGAATGGTATTGTGGAATAAACCCGCAAATGAAATCCCCGCAGGTTGGCATGAAGTTGCGGACTGGAAAGGTAGAATACCAGTTGGGGTTGACGATAGATTAAATTTAGTAGGTCAATTTGAAAACCCAGAATTTGCACCATTTCCAAATACGAATCCCGTTTTTGGAAATAATGTACCGGGTAGAACAGGCGGAAAAAAAACTCATAAATTAACTCAAGCAGAATTACCAAATTATAACTTGACCAGAGGTGTTGGAAAGGAAACTCCAGCAGGAGGTTCTGAAACAATTTGGAGTAGTGCGCCAGGGGGATATGCAACTCAAGTTATTAATTCAGGAGGTGGCGACGAACCACACCCAATATTAAACCCATTCCGCACCGTATTATTCATTGAATATACAGGCGTTTAAAACTATAACTATGGATACAATTTTCGATATAGAGCAAAAACAAAACAGTCAAGAAATGTTGGATTATGCCAATGGCAAACCAACACGGTTATTTTTGTTTGCCGATGAGTTTAACGATGTGGCTCGAAAGGCACTTGAAGGTGCAGTTAACGATGTGAAGTTAGATTTTTCTTGGAGCAACAAACCCAAACACAGAATAAGTACACCCGATGGAGTTGATTTTTTGCAATTGTTAGTAATTGACTTTCGTGCTCAATGGATGCTCGAAAACACTGACGAAGTTTGGTTATTGATAAATCGGTACAAACCCAAAAAAGAAAACAAATATTCTAAAAGATTGAAGTATAAAGAATCAGGATTTAAACACGCCATTGTGGATAATTCAGGTAAAGCACAACGACCATCTGAAATATTGATAAGTCAGAAAGTAACGCCTTTGTATTTTGGACAGCAGTATTATTTTTCGCCATTCAACAAAGCAATATTCGGGGATGTTAAACAAAAATTATCAACCGAAATAAAGAAAGTTAAAGATTTAGAAAACCGAATTGAACGAATTGGAGCAAGCGGGTACGGTTCTAAAAATAAAAACTTTAAAAACAAAGCGTGGGTGTATTTGCAATTTAGCATTAAGGTAGTAAAGGGCGATAATGTTTTTTATTCTAATCCAAAAGCAACCATTCAAATGATTTGCCACATCGAAAACAACGGAGTACACATATCGTATAAACTAAAATAAAAATATTGGGAGGCTATAATGTTACCTGTGAATCGTAGAGAAATTGTAACGTGCAAGGAGACAAGAACATCACCCGAAAGGGAGTTAAGTTAGGCAATCCGACCCAACCACAAATTGCGAAAGGAGTTTGTGGTTAATCAAAGTCGTTGATAAGGTTACGACATCAAAAACCTTAAAAAATCAATTAATACCAAATTAAATTATGAAAAAAATGTTTGTTT
The DNA here is from genome assembly GCA_031431275.1 of Bacteroidota bacterium. Classification (GTDB taxonomy): domain Bacteria; phylum Bacteroidota; class Bacteroidia; order Flavobacteriales; family Flavobacteriaceae; genus Flavobacterium. The sequence goes on along the minus strand of JANPDC010000092.1, from coordinate 35,535 downwards.
TTATGTTGCTTTTAGTTGCAACAATTTGCAATGCCGAGGGCATTACAGGAAAAGTCGTCAAGGTCAAAGATGGCGACACGATTGTCGTACTCGACGGAACTTTGACAATGGTTACCGTTCGATTAGCAGGAGTTGATGCTCCTGAAAAAAAGCAGGATTTTGGTGTAGTTGCAAAACAATTTGTAAGCGACCAAGTTTTCGGAAAAGTAGTAACCTTTCAAGAAATTACAAAGGATAGATACGGCAGAACCGTCGCATTTGTATTTTATAAAAATAAAAACTTATCTGAAGAATTACTTAAGGTCGGATTAGCGTGGCATTATCTCAAATATGATAAATCAAAGTATTTGCAGGAACTAGAGACCACCGCCCGAAATAGTAAAGTTGGTTTGTGGAGTCTGCCCAACCCGATTGCACCGAGTGAGTTTAGGAAACTCAAGACAAAAGCCTAAAAATTGCGTGGAGGTGCAATAAAAAAAGTCCTCCGATTTAAATAGCTTCTGACACTAATTTAAAAAACTTACCCGAAAGCAACGGAGGACTCAAAGTCTTCTGTGCTTTCGGGTATTTTGTTTAATAGTGTCAGAGGTGCAAATATAGTAAATATTAAATCAAATAAATATGAATGCAGGTTTAAAAACCATTGAAAAGCCAAAGGCACGGCTAAAAACGCCTATTTCTTATTATGGAGGCAAACAATCTATGCTCAAGCATATTCTGCCCTTAATACCCGAACATATTGTTTACGTTGAGCCGTTTTTCGGTGGCGGTGCAGTTTTTTGGGTAAAAGAACCCGCAAAGGTTGAGGTTGTGAATGATTTAAACGGAAATGTAATCAACTTTTATGAGCAGTTGAAAACTAACTTCGTAGAATTAAAAAACAAGATTGATGCCACGCCTTACAGTCGTGAAGTTTATAAAAGTGCAATGGTCGTCTATGAAACGCCTTATATATTTAATCCAGTTACAAGAGCGTGGGCGTTTTGGGTTGGAACTATTCAAGGGTTTTCCAATAAGATTGGTTCTTGGAGGTCATCGACTCAAAGACACAAAGAAAGTCTGTTGAATTTCAATAAAAAGGACGGTTTTACTGCCGACTTGTCCAAACGTCTAGACACAACTCAAATTGAGTGTATAGATGCTGTTCAATTGATTTTAAAACTCGATAGTGCAGACACGTTCTTTTATATTGACCCACCCTATGTAGGAGCAAATCAGGGACATTATGGAGGTTATACGCAGGAGCATTTTGATGACCTTTTAAAGGTTTTAAGTCAAATAAAAGGTAAGTTTCTACTCTCTAGTTACCCTAACGATATTCTTGACCAATACCGAACAAAGCACAAATGGTTCAGTAGTGATAAAGATATGGTATTGTCTGCCAGTCGAAACAGCAATAAAAGAAAGACGGAGGCTTTAACTTCAAATTACCTTATATAGCGAGACTAAAAAAGCACCAGTAAAGTGGTGCTTTTTTTTATATGTTTTAAAAGCATTTAAAAAGGCTTTTAAATGTTGAGTAAATTTACCCTATTTTTGTCGAATCATTAGGGTAAAAAAATGTATTTTTGGTTTTGCCGATTATATGTTTTCAAAAATTTTTACTACAGATTTTCGGATTTTTATTTCATCATTTTTATGATTTGCCTAATTGTGGGAATTTGTAATTCTAATGTATATTTAAATTTGACTTTTAGGTATAAAAGCAAGTTTTAAGTTTGTCGAAAACACTAATTATGTTGAACCGATGTACCTGAAGCGCTAATTATTATGAAGTATAATTTCATCGCAAAATTTGGAGAGTTTAATTAGGTTTAATGAATTATTGTAACTAAAATTTATATTTGGTTTTTCTTCATCATTGGTTAAGTAAAAATGATTAAAACTTTTTTTTTCAATTTTCTTATTGACAATAAAATAAAAATCAGAAAAGGTAGAATGACTAACAGAGATATAACTATTTTTACTAGTTTGATATTGTTTTACAGTTTCATTTTTTATTCTTTCCGTTTTTACTTTAAAGTTAATGAAAATTTCGCCAGATATTTTTGCTTTGTCATAGTTACATTTATTAATTTTCCTAAAATAAAATTCATTTTTTTCTTTCCAAAAAACATACAATTTTGATGTTCCATAATCACAATCTTTCTCATTTTCCTTTATCAGTTTTATGCAACCACTACAGTGTTTATCTAAAATAAAAAATGAACTAATTTTATTTTCACCTAAGATTTTTATTTCTTGTGAAATAATTGAGTCTATTTCAGTTTCTTGAGCAGAAATCAAATTAGATAATAATAAAAAAACAAGGATAACTTTTTTTTGCATGTCGTCTTATTAATACATGAATCTGTTGTTAAAAAAATCTTACTTTCTCATTAATCTTTTTCCAATTCCGATAGCAAAAAAAACGATTCCGAGTATTAATAATGTGAAATATACACCATTTATGCTTCTTGCATAGTTAGAAGCAAAAAGGCAAATCATGCTCAAGATATAGAAAGCCATTGAGTTCATGTTTTTTATAGATTCGAACATAAATATTATTTTTTAAAGAAACTATCTACGAATTCGTATTTGTTGAATACTTGTAAATCGTCAATTCCTTCTCCAACTCCTATGTATTTTACTGGAATTTTGAATTGATCCGAAATTCCAATCACAACGCCACCTTTTGCGGTTCCATCGAGTTTGGTAACTGCAAGACAAGTAACTTCGGTTGCGGCTGTAAATTGTTTGGCTTGTTCAAAGGCATTTTGACCTGTAGAACCATCTAAAACGAGCATTACATCGTTTGGTGTGTCTTCTACAACTTTTTGCATGACACGTTTTACTTTCGTGAGTTCGTTCATGAGGTTTATTTTGTTATGCAAACGTCCTGCAGTGTCAATAATTACAATATCTGCATTTTGCGCCACTGCACTTTGCAAAGTGTCGAATGCTACTGATGCTGGATCACTTCCCATTTGTTGTTTGACTAATGGAACTCCAACTCGGTCTGCCCAAATTTGAAGTTGATCGATTGCTGCTGCTCGAAACGTATCGGCTGCACCAAGAACTACGCTGTATCCTTGTTTTTTGAATTGGTTGGCGAGTTTTCCGATGGTAGTAGTTTTTCCAACTCCGTTGACTCCAACTACCATCAAAACATATGGTTTTTTTGTTTCTGGAATTAAAAATTCTGTGGCTTCGCCAACGTTTGTTTCTGATAATAAACCTGCAATTTCTTCTCTAAGAATGGTGTTGAGTTCTTCGGTTCCGAGATATTTATCTTCTTCGACTCGTTTTTCAATTCGAGAAATAATTTTTAGTGTTGTGTTTACACCAACATCTGATGCAACTAGAACTTCTTCGAGATTATCAAGAACTTCGGCATCAACTTTTGATTTTCCTGCAACGGCTTTTGTTAGTTTTGAAAAAAAACCTGAACTACTTTTTTCAAGACCTTTGTCTAATGTTTCCTTTTTATCGGAAGAGAATAATTTTTTAAAAAAACTCATTTTGAAGTTTTAGAGATTAGATTTTGGGAGTTATTAATCTCGTTTTGGAGCATTTTTCTTTTCTCTTTTTTCTTCTTTTTTCTCTTTAGCCGTTTTTAATGGTTCTTTTTTTACGGTTTTTTTTGCGTCTTGACTCTTTGCCATGATGTATTGTTTTAGTTTTTGTTTATAATAATTGTAAATATAAAAAATATTTTTGAATGTTACCAATTTTTTAGCCTTGATGAAAGGGAAAATCTTTGAATTTTGAAATGAATTTTTTCTTGACTGAAAACAACGACCAACCGAAGTTCGTTTTTGGTCTTTGAAAAAACCATTTGAAAATTCAAAATTGGAATGACAGCGAGATTGGCTTCTAAAAAAAAATCTTCAACTGTATTTAGCAATTGAAGATTTAATTTTAGTTACTGTTTTATTATTCGTTTTCTTGTCCTATTGCATCTCTGGTGTTTTTTTGTACTGCAATTGCGCCAAATAAACCTAAAAGAAATGCAAATGCGTAGAATCCTTTTTCGCTTGGCAAAAGTGTAGCATTCCATAGACCAATGGTTAAAAGTGCAACTGAAAGTAGTGTTCCGAACCAGCAAATTCCGTAGTAAATGTCTGTTACTGGTAAACCTTCGAGTCGATCTCGTACACTTTTTTGAAGTGAAACTACGGCGAATAGTCCAAACATTAGCACGGTGAAATAATAGCCTTTTTCGTTGAGTTCCATTTCGGCTCTAAATAGTCCAATGAGGTAACCTACGATTCCTGCTGCCATGGCGACCCATGACGCTGCAATAAATGCTGTTGATGTTTTTTGTTGACTCATATTGAATTAAATTTGGGGTTTTTATGCTAAAATCCATTCTCCTGAACCTATTAGTCCTTCGGCTTTTTTGAATTTCATTTCTTCGGTTTTTCCACTAATTACGTTTCGAATTGTAACCGTATCGTTTCTATTGATTTTTGGTTGATCACGAATAATGGTTTCTGTAATCTGACGTTGTTGTGTTTGTCCAACTTCACGACTTTCAGCAGACATAGAATCGATGTTAGGAATTTCGTCTTTGGATGTTTTGTAGTTTTCTTTTTGACGAACTTCTTTGGCTTCTTGAATGTTGTTTTGCTGTGGCAAATCGCCTTTGAACAAAAATGAAATTACTTCTTTGTTTACTGCATTTACCATGCCTTTGAACAATTTGTAGGCTTCGATTTTGTAGATTACTAATGGATCTTTTTGCTCATGAACCGCGAGTTGAACGGATTGTTTCAACTCGTCCATTTTGCGTAAATGTTTTTTCCAAGCTTCGTCTACTATTGCAAGTGTGATGTTTTTTTCGAAATCTGAAATTAGATTCTGACCTTTTGTATCGTATGTTTTTTTCAAATCTGTAACGACATTCAAGGTTTTAATTCCGTCTGAAAATGGCATTACGATTCGCTCGTATTGATTGTTTTTATCTTCGTAAACACTTGCGATAATTGGCATTGATTCTCTTGCACAACGTTCTGTTTTTTCTGCATAGAAAGCCATTGTTGCTTTGTATGTTTTGCCAGTTAGTTCTACTTCGGACATTTTGTTGAAGTCTGATTCTGAAACTGGTGATGTGATTGAAAAATAACGAATTAATTCGAATTCGAAGTTTTTGAAATCATTTCCTACTTTGTTGTTCGATACAATATTCTCGCAAGTATCGTACATCATGTTGGCAATATCGAGTTTCAATCGTTCGCCATGCAATGCGTGACTTCTACGTTTGTAAACTACCTCTCGTTGCGCATTCATGACATCATCATATTCTAAAAGACGTTTTCGTGTTCCAAAATTGTTTTCTTCGACTTTTTTCTGCGCACGCTCGATAGATTTGGTCATCATGGAATGTTGAATTACTTCGCCTTCTTTCAATCCCATTCTGTCCATTACTTTTGCTACTCTTTCTGAGCCAAAAAGACGCATTAAATTGTCTTCTAAAGAAACATAGAATTGAGAACTTCCAACATCGCCTTGACGACCTGCTCGTCCACGAAGTTGTCTATCTACTCGACGAGAATCATGACGTTCTGTTCCTACGATTGCTAATCCGCCAGCCGCTTTTACTTCTGGAGAAAGTTTAATGTCGGTTCCACGACCTGCCATGTTTGTTGCAATGGTTACGACTCCTGGTTTTCCTGCTTCTTCTACAATTTGTGCTTCTTGTTTGTGCATTTTTGCATTCAAAACGTTGTGTGTTACACCTCGCATTTTTAGCATTCGGCTCAATAATTCTGATATTTCTACAGATGTTGTTCCGATAAGCACTGGACGACCAGCAGCAGATAGTTCTGATACATCTTCGATTACTGCATTGAATTTTTCTCGAGTAGTTTTGTAAATTAAATCTTCTTTGTCGTGACGTGACATTCCTCTGTTGGTTGGAATTTCTACAACATCTAATTTATATATTTCCCAAAGTTCGCCTGCTTCAGTTACTGCAGTTCCAGTCATTCCAGCCAATTTGCTGTACATTCTGAAATAGTTTTGCAAGGTTACTGTTGCAAAGGTTTGTGTTGCAGCCTCAATGGTTACATTTTCTTTGGCTTCGATGGCTTGGTGCAATCCGTCTGAATAACGACGACCATCCATGATACGACCAGTTTGTTCATCGACAATCATGATTTTATTATCCATGATTACATATTCTACATCTTTTTCGAAAAGGGTGTAGGCTTTTAGAAGTTGTGTGAGTGTATGAATTCGTTCTGATTTGATGCTGAAATCCTGAAAAAGTTTTTCTTTTTCTTCGGCTTCTGCATCTTTTTCGAGTTTCATTTTTTCGATTCGAGCAATTTCTGTTCCAATGTCTGGAAGTACGAAGAAATTAGTATCGGCAGCGTCTGATGATAAATATTTTACTCCATTATCTGACAATTCTACTTGGTTGTTTTTTTCTTCAATTACAAAATACAAAGCCTCATCGACTTTTGGCATTTCGCGATTGTTGTCTTGCATGTATTGATTTTCGGTTTTTTGAAGCAATTGTTTGATTCCTTCTTCACTCAAAAATTTGATTAATGCTTTGTTTTTTGGTAAACTTCTGTAAGCTCGTAACAAATTGAAACCACCATCTTTTGTATTTCCTTCTTTGATTAAACGTTTTGCCTCTGTAAGAAATCCGTTTGATAATTGTCGTTGCAAAGCGACAAGATTATCAATTTTTGGTTTTAATTCGGTAAATTCATGGCGATCGCCTTGAGGTACTGGTCCCGAAATAATTAAAGGAGTTCGAGCATCATCAATCAAAACTGAATCTACTTCATCGACAATGGCATAATTATGTTTTCTTTGAACTAAATCTTCTGGCGAGTTCGCCATGTTGTCTCTCAGATAATCAAAACCAAATTCGTTATTTGTTCCATATGTTATATCTGCATCGTAGGCTTTTTTACGACCTTCGGAATTGGGTTGGTAATTGTCAATACATTCTACTGTCATTCCGTGAAACTCAAAAAGTGGTGCTTTCCAAGTGCTATCACGTTTTGCTAAATAGTCGTTCACGGTTACTAAATGTACTCCATTTCCTGTCAAGGCATTAAGATATAATGGTAAAGTCGCTACTAAAGTTTTACCTTCACCTGTTTGCATTTCGGCAATTTTGCCTTCGTGAAGTACTATTCCTCCAATTAATTGGACATCATAGTGAATCATGTCCCAAGTGATTTCTTTTCCTGCTGCGTTCCATTTGTTTGACCAGATGGAATCGTCGCCATTGATGGTAATGTAGGATTTCAAAGCTGAAAGTTCTCTGTCTTTTGCTGTTGCAGTTACTGTGATGATTTGGTTTTCTTTGAATCGTTTTGCTGTTTCTTTTATAACAGAAAATGCTTCTGGAAGAATTTCGAGCAAGGTTTTTTCGGATATTTCGTAGGCTTCTTTTTCTAAAGCATCGATTGCCATATACAAATCTTCTCTTTTGTCTATGTCTTCAATCGATTCGACTTCGGTTTGCAGTGCTGCTATTTTTGCATCTTTTTCTGAACGTGCTTTTTTGATACGCTCTTTGAATTCCAAAGTTTTTGCTCTGAGTTCATTGTTAGAAAGTGCATTGATTGAACTCTCTAATGCTTTTATTTTTGTGATATAGGGTTGTGTTGCTTTAACATCTTTTTGAGATTTATCACCTACAAATACTTTGATTATGCTATTTATGAAACTCATTTTATATTAATTACGAATTAAAAATTAAAAATTACGAATTGATCAAACGTAAATTATAGATTCCCTCCATTGGGATTGTAAAAATAAACAAAAAAAAAGCCTCTCGAGAGACTTTTTATGGGTTTTAATATTTTTTTAATATTCATCCTCATTCCAAAGATAATCTTCGTCGGTTGGATAATCTGGCCAAATTTCTTCCATTGATTCGTATATTTCTCCTTCATCTTCGATTGACTGAAGATTTTCTACAACTTCGAGTGGCGCACCAGCACGAATTGCGTAGTCGATTAATTCATCTTTGGTTGCTGGCCAAGGCGCATCGCTTAAATATGATGCTAATTCTAATGTCCAATACATTGTTATAGATTTTAATTTTTGCAAAAATAATTTTTTTTGACAAAAAATCAAGTTTTTTTCTACTTTTTTTCAGTTTTATTTAAGAACGTGTTGATTTCTGAATTTTGATTGCAGATTTTATATTCTAAATTGCTGTTAAACCTAAAATTTTAGATTTGAAATCAAGTTCTAAAATTATTTTCTAGGAATCCATTTTACTTCTTCTGCCTTTAAATCAGAGGTCAACTTTCGTGCCAAGACAAAAAGGTAGTCAGAAAGTCGGTTTAGGTACTTTACAGCCATTTCATCAATGGGTTCTTCATGGCTCAAATGTACTGCTAATCGTTCTGCGCGACGACAAACGCAACGTGCAACGTGACAATATGACACGGTTGTATGTCCGCCTGGTAAAACAAAATGTGTCATTTGTGGTAAGGAATCTTCCATGGTATCGATTTCTTTTTCAAGGAGTTCGATGTCAGATTCTATTATTCCTAAATTTTTGAGTCGCAATTCGCCATTTTTCATGACTTCTTTTTCTTGTGGAGTTGCTAAAATGGCACCTACGGTGAAAAGACGGTCTTGAATTTCGATTAGAATTTCTTTGTAATGTTGGTTCATGTCTTGATCTCGAATGAGTCCAATGTAGGAGTTGAGTTCATCGACTGTGCCATAACTTTCGATTCTGATGTTGTCTTTTGAAACTCTTGTTCCGCCAAATAATGCTGTTGTTCCGCTGTCGCCTGTTTTTGTATATACTTTCATGTTGAATTTTGAGTTATGATTTTTTGATTTTGATTTGCAAATTTATGATTTAGTTTTTATTTTTTGAATTAAGAAATCATTTCGAGTATTGATTCCACAAATTTATCGATTGATCCTTCTGCTAGATTGAAATATAAATCGGGTTCGAGACATTCTATTTCCATTAAATGTAGTTCGTTTTCGATTATTATGCCGTCAACTCTGGCATAGAGTAAATCTTCTGGAAAGGTATTGACGATTTTTTGGGCTTTTTCTATGATTTTCTGATCGGCTTTTATTAATGAATATATGCCACCGAATTGTTGTTGAATTCTGAAATCGTTGTTGACAGGTTTTTTATTTACAGCATGTGAGAATTTTTTATTAAAGAAGATAAATGATGTTTCGCCATGTGTTTTAATTTCTGGCATAAATTCTTGCAAAAGCAATTCTTTTTCTGATGCAATTGAGGCATATTGTTGGTTTATTTTGTCAATATTATTGATGTCAAATAGTTCTGTTTGATAGGAACCACCAGAATAGGCGGGCTTTATGACTGCTTTTTTCCAATGGTTTGGTATGATTGATGATATATTTAGATTTTCGGTTTTATTGATGAAAATAGTTGGTAAAATTTTTATTCCTAGTTTTTCTAAATCTTTTAAATAAAATTTATGTTTGTTTTTATTAATTATGGAGATGGAATTTAAAGTTTTGATTCCTATTTTTTCAATTTTTGCTAACCATGCATCAAACTCAATTTGTTTTTCATAATAATCCCATGTATTTCTGAATATTAAAACATCAAAATTTTTCCAATTGATTGTTGGATCATCCCAAATTACTGCTTTTGCTTCGATTTTATTTTCGATTAATTTTGGAATAATTTGCTGTTCTGCTTCTAAAAGATTGGGAATTTTTTGGCAAGTTAAAAGTGCTATTTTCATCTTTGTGTTAAGATTTTGAATTGCGAATTTACAATTTAGTTTCGACTTTTTAGTCCTGAGTGGAATGAAAAGCAAATGACAGTGAAAAACTAATTTTTCTTACAAAAAAAGAGCAACCAACGGAAGCTCCTTTTGTTGTTTAGAAAATTGTTTTTCACTGTCATTTCTTGTAATGGAAAGCAGGAATGACTACTGAAAAGACTATTTATTGAATGGTATAGGTTCTTGGATCTGTTTCTGAAAGGCTGAAATAGCCGAATGGATACTCATTTTGATCGCCAGTGTTTGTTATGTTTCCTCTTACTGATACAGGTGGCGCTTGAAATGGCCCGCCTCCTTGATTGCCAGTTAAACTCAATAAAATGTTTAGATAGTTGTAATATTGCTGCGAAATTCCAAAATGAGTAATTTCAATGATGTCTCCTTGTTTTAGTTTGTTATTGAATGTGACACTAAAAAATGGGTTTCCGTTGTAGAATTGATCGTCAGTAACATAGAAATCTGGTTTTATTGTTTCTGGATATTTATATTTGAATAGGTAATAATCTGTTGTACTTGCAGGATCGTTGTATAATGCTTGTACTCGTATGTCATTTCCTGTAATTCCGCCAGAGGTGTCTTGATTGAAACCTTGAATTGCTGCTACTGGTTTTAAAACTTCTGTTGCAGTGTAGTTTTTTCCTTCGCTAGAAATGTTCATTTTGTAGGTTGCGTTGAGAACTGGAACAAAGTTGTTGCAAACGTATTCGCCTGTGTTTGTAACTTCTACAAAATTGAAAACAACATTAGTACTATTTGTAACAGTTACTGTTGCTCCTGAAACTTTTGGAACTGTGTTTGAGTAGAAATTTGTTGTTTTTGTAAGTTTAATTTTCTGAACGTTTCCTGTTGTTCCTTTTGCCCAATAAATGTTTGCTTCTACTACTAATCGAGGGTTTGCTGTATCTAAAGGAATATCAACAACTTCGGTACAACTTGACATAAATGCGATTGCGAGTAAGAAGAGTAATATTTTTTTGTTTGAGAACTTACTGATGCTTTTTTGTAATTTACTTTTCAGTTCTCTAAAACTTGAGTGGTGAATTGTTGATTTCATGATTTTAAAATTTAAAATTATAGGTTACCGCAGGAACTAGACCAAAAATTGAGGTTTTTACTGCTTCATTATTTCCTGTGTCTGCATTTTGTCTGAAGTTGATTGATGCTGCGTTTTTTCTATTGTATAGATTGTAAATACTAAAAACCCATTCGGCTTGCCATTTTCGGTCTTTGTTTTTGCGAGGTGTTAGTGTTGCTGAAATGTCTAGGTGATGATATATTGGTAATCTGTTTTCGTTTCTGAGGCTGTAACTAGGGATTGTAAGTCCAAGATAGGTGTATTGTCCATTTGGATAGGTTGTTGGTTGACCAGATTGTAATGCAAAATTAGCGCCAAAACTCCATTTATCGGTTAGTTTGTATGAGGCTGTTACTGCGAGATTATGTGTTTTATCATAGGCAGAATTGTACCATTGACCTCTGTTTATCCCAACTTCGTTTGGAGTTCTTCCTGGAGTTTGTTGTTCAGATTTTGATAGTGTGTAGGAAATCCAACCTGTAAAATCGCCTTTGTTTTTTCGAAGCATGAACTCTAATCCATAGGCTCTCAATTGACCGTTGAGTATTATTCTTTCGATGTTTTCGTTTGCAATTAGATTTGCACCATCAATGTAGTCGATGCGATTTTGTACTTTTTTGTAAAAACTTTCAATTTCAATGGAATATTTATCATCTTTGAAGTTCACAAAATAACCTGCAGCTACTTGATCTGCGATTTGAGGTTTTATGAAATTATCACTTGGTGTCCAGACATCTAAAGGTGTAGGCGAGGAGGTGTTTGAAATTAGTTGAAGATATTGCACCATTCTGTTGTAACTAATTTTAACTGATTTGTTATCTGTTAGTGAATAGGAAGCTGAGAATCGCGGCTCGAGGTAATTATGATTTTTTATGTTTTTGAAATCATCATAGGATTTTGTTCCAATGGCTGATCCTTCTGAGTAGATTTGCAAATTTGAATCATAGTTTACTGGGTTGTCATTTGCATACTGGCTTACGTTTGATTTGCCTAATCTTGTAAAACCACTGTATCGAACGCCATATGAAATGGAAAGTTTGTCTGAAATTTTGCTTTCGGCATCAACATAAATCGAAGGTTCAATTGCATATTTTCTTTCTAGTTGTTTGAAACTAATTCCAGAACTTGGTTTTGATGGTGAAAGTGTTCCAGGATTAAAATCATAGTAAATGGCACTTCCGCCAAAATTTAGTTTGAATTTTTCTGAAATATAATTTTTGAAATCATATTTGATATTGTAGTTTTTTATTCCTGAATCCCAATTGAAACCAACGTTGTCTATACTTAATCCATAATAGTAATCACTATAAATTAAAGATAGATTAGAAAATAATTTATCTGAAAATAAATGATTCCAACGCAAATTTACTACAGCGTTTCCATAGGTGTTTACAAAACTTTTATTGATTCCGAAAACATCACGACCAAAATATCCTGATAAATAAAGGTTATTATTATCATTTAATTTATATGATATTTTGGTGTTCAAATCATAGAAGTAGGCAGTATTGTTTTTTTGTTCTTCAGAAAGTTTTAAGAATAAATGTGCATAGGAAGCACGACCTGCAACTAAAAAAGAACCTTTATTTTTGAAAAGTGGACCTTCTGCAAGCAATCTGCTTGAAATCAATCCGATTCCGCCACTCATGCTGAATTTCTTGTTGTTTCCGTCTTTTTGATAAATTTCTAAAACGGAAGATGCGCGACCACCAAAACGAGATGGAATTCCTCCTTTGTATAGTTTTAAATCTTTGATTGCATCAGGATTAAAAACGGAGAAGAATCCAAAAAGGTGAGAAGAATTGAAAATGGTTGCTTCGTCTAAAAGTATTAAGTTTTGATCTGCACCACCACCACGAACATTGAATCCAGAGGCGCCTTCGCCAGCATTTGTGACTCCAGGCAACAAAAGAATCGATTTCAAAATATCTACTTCTCCCAACACTACAGGCATTTTTTTGACTGTCGACATACTGAGTTTATTGACACTCATTTCTGGTTTTCGAGTATTGGTCTTTGTTTTTTCGAGTATTACAACTTCTTGAAGATTTTGTTCGCTGTTGTCTGTTAGTGAAAAATTCTTTTTTGAATTTCCTACTAATGAAATCTGATATTCTTGTGATTGATACCCTACATAACTTACTGATATTGTGTAATCGCCTTTAGGAAGTGTTATGGAGTAAAAACCATATTCATTTGTAGAAATGAAATACTTTGTTGCAGAAACACCAACATTAACTCCAATTAGAGTTTCATTATTTTTTGAATCTGAAACGGTTCCAGAAATTGTAAATTTCTCTTGTGAATAAGAATTTGTTATTCCAATAATAATTAGAAATAGGAAAATTTGTTGTTTAAAAGTCATTCTTTTTTGTTTTTAATTATAAGACGTTTAAGATTTGATTTTATTACAATTGGAATGTTAAATTTAGGTTAACAAGAGATTAACCAATATACTTATCAAATGTGTAACAATTTTGAAAATAAAAAAAACCATTTTTTTTGCAAATATCAAATATAGATTTCAACTAAAAGGTTTGAGTTATAAATCAGTACTCTTTTTTATGAATTGAAAATCAGTATGTTGTTCTTTTTGAATTCTGATGGAGTTTGTTCTGTGATTTTTTTGAATGTGGTGTTGAATACTGATTTTGAGTTGAAGCCAACTTGAAATCCAATTCCGAGTAAACTCAAGTGATTCATTTTTGGGTCAAGAATCATTTTTTTTGCTTCTTCTATTCTAAATCGATTTATGAGTTGGTAAAAATTTTCATCAAAACCATTGTTTATAATGTAGGAAAGAAGGTGAGGAGTACAATCCATTTCAATGGCAAGTTTTACCAAACTTATTTCTGAATCAAGAAATGGTTTTTTGGAGTCCATTAATTCTAATAATTCAATTTTGTATTGCTCTAATTTTTCATCGTCAATTAATTTTCTTTTATTGTCAACAGATTCTGATTCTTCAATTATTTCAATGATTTCTCTCTTTTCAGAAATTGAAAACGGGTAAATTTCTTTTTGTTTTATAAAATGATAAGCAATAAAAAATACACCGATGAAAAGGAAAAAATTAATAATTGAAAAGTTCTCTGAGGATAAAGACAAAAGCATATCAAAAACCCAAATTGCAAGTAAAATGTTTATGATTAGTACAATATTTTCGAGCCATTTTAAATCAATATTTTCAGTATTAGAACTAAAAATCTTAATGCTTTTTTGATGTTTTTTAAGTTTTTTATAAGTAAAAAAACCATAAACTATGAGTTGTAATGGAAATAACATTAAAAAGGCATAGGTGAAAATTGTAAAAATTTTGATGAATTCTGCATTATTTTTCAATAAATTATCAGGGTTATCTGCAAATGATAGAATACCAATTATGAAAATTGAAAATATCAATCCAAATAAAAAATGTAAATTATCTTTAGTTCGCCAAATGCGATTTGGTTTTATGAAATAGGAAATGCTTAAATAGAAAATCGGAGCAAGAAAATAGGCAGGCAAACCAATAATGTTGACAAATAAATTATTTGGAATATTTTTATCTAAAAAATAAAAGAAAGCATCTAGATTCACGATAAAAACACACAGTAAAAAAATGCTAAACCATTTGTTTGCAACAATATTTACTTTGTTTGGATTTGTGACTGCTAAAAAAGACAACAATAGTAAACAACCAGAACTTAAAAAACTTATTACTTCATTCATTTTTTATTCACTTTTCAAGGCAAAACTAAAGTTTTCTTTTTCTTTTTAATATTTTTTGTGATTTTTTTAGAATTTGAATTGTTTCGAGTTTTTAAAACATTTAGTCGGTAATAAAAAACGAAAGATTTTAATTTACAAACTGCTCTATTAAAGGACAACTGAATTTTTTAAAAACCTTTGTGTCTGCATAAATGGTATTAAAATCATAGATTTCACGACCTGGTTTGAACTTTCTTGGAACAAGAACATCATTGATATCTTCGTAGCCTAATGAAGAAAAATTATAATAATCACATTCAAAAATCATCAAACTACAAACTGCTTTTTGTTCTTTATTTTTTGAAAGTTGCAATGCCTTTTGATATAAATCTTTGGCTAATGTCAGATATAAATAATTTCCTAGACCATATTTTTTATGATTTTCTGTTGAATCTCCATAAATATAATCATTATAACTTCCTGCAGATTGTTGGTAACTAGTCATCATCCACGCATTTCCGTACATGGAAACATTGAAATAAGCATTTGCTAATTTCAAATAATCAGATGCTGTTTTTGAATCTCGTAATTTTATCATTTCTTTCACGAAATCTGCTTTTTGAAAATCATAGTCAAATTTTCGATTTGAGTTTGCATAATTCAATGCTTTAGGGAAAAATGGATTCTCATTCAAATAATTTTTAAACTCGTACGTTTTTTTCCAAAAATCTTTTGGCATTTCAGAAAATGTTTTCAGAGCTAATTCTAAATCATTGTTTCTAAAAGCCAAAGTTCCTTTCAAATCTTTGTATATATTAATGTCTTTAGCAATATTTCCAGAACAAATATACCTTTCGAAATTAGTTTTATTACTTTTTTGTGCCAAATCTATCAAAACATCAATATCCTTTGGTTGTGCATACCTGTCATAGTAACCAATGTAACTGTAAAAATATTTGTTTGAATAGAAATAGTTATTGTACCAATAATTATCATAACTATTTTGTTTGTTTTCAGACTTCATAAACAATAATCCGGCCGTTGCAATGTCTTTTATTTTATAATAATCTTCGCTAGTTATAGCATACAAACTGTACATTGATTTAAAAAGTGTCATATCATTAGATGCGGCATCTTCGACTTCATTAAAATAGTTGTATAATTTTTCTTTCGTTTCATCAGATTTCAGGTCGTTTTGTTTCAAAGTAATCAATGCCAACTGCACATTTTTTTGAACTTGAATTGATGGATTAGCATTTGTAGAAATAGAATT
Organism: Bacteroidota bacterium; assembly: GCA_031431275.1. Classification (GTDB taxonomy): domain Bacteria; phylum Bacteroidota; class Bacteroidia; order Flavobacteriales; family Flavobacteriaceae; genus Flavobacterium. The sequence goes on along the minus strand of JANPDC010000092.1, from coordinate 19,748 downwards.
TGTATGTTTTTTCCCTTCGTTTATTTCGTCGTTTATAAAGCACAATTGTGCAATTGCAGCATTCAAAAAATCTTTTTGTTGTCCAGAAGTTTTGGGTTCAGTTTCAATTAATAATAATTTCAAATCTTGCAAATATTTTAAATCTTTGATATGATTTTCGGCTCTTGCTTTTTCGTAATCGGTCTGAGTTGCTCCTTCAACATAAACATCCGACCGATATACGTTAGAATATTTTGGGGTAAAAATCCAGTCTTCGAGTTTGTTAACTTCTCGTTGTATCAAAAAACTAAAAATATCATTTTGAGGAATCAAAGCAGCAATTTCTTTTAAATAATCTATTGTGGGTGCTGGATTGTTGAGCATTTGAATTGCTTTGATTACACCCTTTTCAGTATCATTTTTTGCAAGTTCTAAAGTTTTAATTACTAATGTATTGTCAAAATGTTGTACACAAGCATTGGCTTTATCGTCTGAATTAATTAGAATTTGACTCAAATTATAGTTTGCTAAAACTTTGTCATCTAAATTTATTGACCAATAATATTTTGCCCATTCTGATAAAATAGTTTTCGGATTATTTTTAAAATAAGTATTATATAAATCTTCTACAGCCAAAGGATTTTGCTCATAGAACTTAGAACGTAAATTTAAAAAAGCATAACGCTGTTTCAGAAAAGAGTCTGATTGTTTCAAAACTAAATCATCGAGATTTGGGCTATCTTCAGAATAATTTTCAGATGAAATAATGGTTCCATATTCGCTAGCAAACGCTTCCCAACTTTCCCATTTACCATCAATTTCATTGTTGTATTCATATTGTTTTGCAATCGAAACATAGTTCAAAAAAGGTTTGTTTTTTGGTAAATTTAAACTCGCAATAAATGAATTTTTCTTGTATTTAAAAGTCAGACTGTCAGAATCAATAGCGTTTTGCAAATCTTCGGAATTGGTGGTATATAAAATTTCATAAACATCAATAGGTTTGATGTTTCCGCCTAGTTTATTAACCCATTCTTGACAATTTATATCTTGATCACGATCTGAAATTCTACCTGATTCATTGTACAAATCAGACGAATAAACATATTTATCTAATTTCATGAAACTAGGTAGTTCAGCACGAAACAAAGCCAAGCGACTTGTTTCGTACGATTCTGACCAGCCACATGAAAAGATATTGCTTGGTAAAACCAATACAATCAGGATATTAAAACTGTGTAAAATAGTTCGAAATGTTTTGCGTTCCATAATCATTAATGTATTTTTTATCGAAAGAAAAGAAGGTAACTCGTGTTGTTTTATCTATTTTGATTTTATCAGTTAATGAAGAAATCATGCTTTCAATTTCAGAATTAGAAATTTTTTCGATTCGAATTTCATCTCCGTTTCTCAAATACAAAGTTCCAATTCGAATGTCATCCTGAAGAATGAATTTGTTGTCACCAGATTTTTTAAAAACGTTTTCATCTTTAGAAAAATCAATATCATTTGATAAAATTCCTTTGAATTTATCGCCTCTAAAAACTAGTGACCAACTGTAAATTGGCAAAGCGATGTTAAGTTTTAGTTTGTACTTGTTGTGAACAATATATTTTTCTAAATCATTGTTTGTACCAATTGAATTCTCGGTAGTTCTACTTTCTGGATTGGTCATGTTATAGCACATCAACAAACCAGAGTCAACTGGCGGAATACCTGATTTTTCAAAATATTTGTATTGCCAAAGTCTAATTGTGGCTTCGATTTTTAACTTTGGAAACTTTGATTTTATTTGTTTTAAAAGATAAAAATAGTTGTCCTTGGATTTCTCAGACCAATCGCAATCAATCAAAATATCTCTAATGTTTTTTTGTAATTCGAGTTTTCGTTTCGCAATAATCGGTTCAGTATCAATTCTGATTTTTGTATCTCCTTTTTGTTTTTCATAATCAATATTAGCAATTTGATTGGCATATGAAGTAGCATTTTGAGTGAAATAATTTTCAGAAATTTTAGTAACCCGAATTGCAATTTGGTTTGCTAAAGTATCTAATTGAGTTTTACTGCTTTTCAAAACAACATCATTTGTAATAAAAACACTTGGAGTGAATGGCACATTAGTTTGATTGAAATAAATATATTGAATTGTAGCCAAAGGTTGTGCTTGCTTGCGATATGGATTGTAATCAACATCAAAATATCTAACATAAAAATGTTTTAATTTCAAATCATTAACCAGAGAATCCGATTTTTCATCAAATGATAAATTTGTTTTCCAGAAACAAAATGATCTAATTACGTCATGACTTTCGTGATCACAACTGGCACATAAAATCGAGATTAATATTAAAATCAAGACATTTTTTTTCATTTTGGATAATTGAAAATTAGATTGACGAAATTAGTGAATTATTTGATTGTTTTTGAAAATAATATTTAACTTTGAATCTAATTCTTCAAGATGATTAAATCGTATTTAAAATTGATTTTCTTTTTTGCTTTAGCAATAATTCTGATTGTTTTATTACATTATTTTACAATACTTGATTTAGATTTAATAGTTTTTTCGATTAGTTTTATCGTAATAACCTTTCTTATCATTTATGCTTTCATACAAGGTAAAAAATCTTTTGAAGAGGATTGAATAAACAAAACACTCTTAGTATATTGAAAATGAAAAAACTTTTATGCCTTTTTATATTTTGTTTGACTATTTTAAATTGTAATTCGAAAACAAAAGAGCCAAAACACATAAAAAAAAGAATCGAAACCAAATTCGAAACAAACAACAACACCATTCACATTTTTGTGGCACTATGCGATAACAAATACCAAGGAATTGTTCCAGTGCCTGCCAAAATTGGTAACGGTCAAGATCCAAATAATAATTTGTACTGGGGTTGTGGTTTTGGAATTAAAACTTTTTTCAAAAAAAGTGCAGCATGGAAATTATTAAAAACCGAAAAACTTGACAATGTAAAACTCGAAAGATTGATTTTTAAACACGTTTCTAAAAATTACTATTTAATTGCTGATGCCTATGATGGACAATTTATTGAACAATGCACAAAAGATTTTTTGATGAGCAATGCAGGACAAATCAAAGAAACCATAAACATTGATAACACAACAATTGGTATTTATGGTAATTCTAAACTCAATGTTTACATTGGTCATGATGGTTTAATGGACTTTAAATTAACTGAGAAATTTGAGAGTATTAACAATCAAAAACGAAATTCAATCATTTTAGCCTGTATTAGTAAATCCTATTTTGCGCCACATTTGCTAAACACCAAATCAAATCCAATTGTTTGGACAACTGGGCTAATGTGTCCTGAGGCCTACACTGTTCATGATGCTATAACCGGATTTGTCAATAATGAATCTGATGAAAGTATAAGAAATCGAGCCAGTTTGGCTTATGCAAAATATCAGAAATGTAGTTTGAAAGCCGCTCGAAATTTATTGGTAACTGGATACTAAAAGTTTAAAATAAAACTATGGAAATTATATTTTGTTTGGATTGATTTATTAAACATTAGAAAAGAACAACTGATATTTGCTTAAAAATGATGATTTGGTAACCATGATGAGGTTATATTAATTTTGAAAACTATTCTTTATTTAGAGTTTACTGAATTTACTGATTTTATTTATCATTATACTGATTCACAGCATAGAAAGTTATTTAAAAAACAGGTGTTTTTATAAAAATGGATTTATAAAGTTGATAATTGAATGAAAAAAACATTAAAATATTTAGCAATAAGAATTACAATTTTACTGATTTGTTTATCAATTATGTTTCTAACTTGGTACTTAAACAATGATCCCCATAAACATTGTTCTCTTGAAATAGATAAACATCGACACACAGATACTGGTTTGGGACTTTTTATTGTAGGATTTATAGTTATAGTAAATTGGTTTATCGTTTTATTTGTTGAAGGAATAATTTATTTCATTAAAGGAAAAAATAATTTAGGCTGGATTAGTTTAGCAATTATTCTTTATATTGAGTATTTTTACTTTAGCATTTATTTAAAAGTAATTCATGAGAAATTTTAGCCTAATTATTTTTTTCTTCATTTTATATTTCTCGTTTGCACAAGCAAAAGATTCAATAAAAGTTGAACCAGTTTACAAAATGATTAGTTTACAACAAACCAAAATTTGTCAAAATTTAAGATTTGGGTTAGGCATTCAAAAAACGTTTCTATCAGAAATTGGATATTCCAGAATGAAACATATATCTTCTTGCACGGGATTTTTTTCGAAAACCTATTATTCGTCAATAGAATATGTGCCAAAAACTTCAAATTATAAGGATATTTGGGGTTTAAAAATTGGGTTAGAATACAATTTATCTATTTTAGCAGTTGCTTTAGAAACTAAATATCAAACAGATTTTGATAACAAAGATTTTGTAGTTATACCTAAAATTGGATTTGGTTTCGCTTATATTAACTTGTTTTATGGCTATACTATTTCAACAAACAAAAACCCATTTCCAAGCATAGGGAAACATCAATTTTCATTAGTTTTTAACATAACCATAAAATCAAAAGAAATTAGTAAATGAAAAATATATACAAATACTCATTGTTGATACCAATTTTGTTTTTTGTCTCATTCTTAATTGCTTTTAAGAATAATGAAATACAAAATAATGATTTCGTAGAATTTATTGTAAATCCAAAAAAACAACAAATCAAAATGTTTTGGAAAGATGAGAAACAAAACAATTTTGTGAGCATATCCAAACTGAAATCATGGTTAAATATCAATAAAAAAGAACTAGTTTTTGCCTGTAATGGCGGGATGTATCACAAAGGATATGCACCAGTTGGATTGTACATAGAAAATAAAATCACCAAAGCCAAAATTGATACAACAACTCAAACAGGTAATTTTTATTTAAAACCAAATGGAATTTTTTACATCACAAACGACAATCAAGCAGCAGTTTGTCAAACTGAAAAATTTGTAAATAAAAACATAAAATTTGCCACACAATCGGGTCCAATGTTAGTTATAGATGGTGAAATTCATCCAAGTTTCAAACAAGGCTCAGTACATGTAAATACTAGAAATGGAGTGGGAATTTTACCTAACAATTCAGTAATTTTCGCTATGTCCAAAAAAGATATTAATTTATATGATTTTGCTAAATATTTCAAAGATTTGGGTTGTAAGAACGCTTTGTTTTTTGATGCTTTTATATCAAGAACCTATTTGCCAGAGCAAAACTGGACTCAAACGGATGGAGATTTTGGGGTTATAGTTGCAGTTACAAAAGATACCAAACCAATTAAAAAATAGCCTATATTTGCAAAAAAGTTCAGAATGTCAAACATATATTTAGGCTATCATTTTACAATAGAACCAAAAGAATTGGGTTCAGAAATATTAGTTGCAGAATTAGGCGAATTACCATTTGAAAGTTTTGTAGAAAGCGAATTTGGTGTAACAGCCTACATTCAAAAACAATTGTGGAACGAAAATATTCTTGATGATTTGTTTATTTTGAATTCTCCACAATTTATAATTTCCTATAAAATAGAAGAAATTGATCAAGTAAATTGGAATGAAGAATGGGAGAAAAATTTTGAACCCATCGATGTTGAAGGAAATTGTCATGTTCGTGCACCATTTCATCCAAAAACCAATGCCGAATTTGATATCATTATTGAACCAAAAATGAGTTTTGGAACAGGTCACCATGAAACAACACACATGATGATTCAACATTTACTAGAAACCGATGTTCGTGACATGAAAGCACTTGATATGGGATGCGGAACAGCAATATTGGCAATTCTTGCTGAAATGAAAGGAGCAAAACCAATCGATGCTATTGATATTGACAACTGGTGCTATTTGAATTCTATTGAAAATGCAGAACGAAATAATTGCAAAGAGATTACTGTTTATGAAGGCGATGCAAGTTTATTAAAAAACAAAAAATACGATTTGATAATAGCAAACATCAACCGCAATATTTTGTTAAATGACATGCAAGCCTACGTAGATTGTTTGAACCCAAAAGGAACTATTTTATTTAGCGGTTTTTATGAAGAGGATATATCATTCATAGATGCCTCTTGCACAGAAAAAGGATTAACCTTTGTTAAAAAATTTCAAAGAAACAATTGGGTTTCATTAAAATATAAAAATTAGTATTCGTATTCAGTTTTTGTTCAAACTTTAGAAAACTCAAAAACTGACACATAAATTGAAAATTCAAAAGAAAATGATGACAGAAATTGATTATTTAGAAGAAGTTCAAGTTCAAGAATCTACAGATTTAAACAATGAAATTGTACTTTTTAATGACGATGTGAACACTTTCGATCATGTAATCGAAACACTAATAATGGTTTGCGATCATACAGTCGAACAAGCGGAACAATGTGCAATACTAGTGCATTACAAAGGAAAATGTACTGTAAAAACAGGTAGTTTAAAAGAGTTAACACCAAAATGTTCCTTGTTATTAGAAGCAGGTTTGAGCGCAGAAATTGTTTAGACTTTAACTAAATTTTTATTTAAAAATGAGTAAAGCGAAAACATTCAACATAGAAAAAATACCAGTACTAAAAAATATAATTTCTTTTTTAAAAAGTATAAAACTGTCTTTTTTAGAGAATATTTCGCTCTATGAGTTATTACATTTTTACATTTCAGGAATTCTAACAGGTGCTTTGAGTTATAGAGCAGCAGCGGTTTCATGGAGTTTTTTTATGGCACTTTTTCCTTTCGCACTATTCATTCTTAACCTCATACCATACATACCCATAGAAGGATTTCAAGTAGATTTTTTACAATTTGTTTCAGAGGCAGTTCCACCAAATACCTATGGAGCCATTGAAAACATCATCAATGATATTTTACACAATAGCCAATCAGGATTACTTTCATCTGGGTTTATTTTATCCGTTTTTTTGATGACAAACGGCGTCAACGCAATCATGTCTGGCTTTGAAACATCACAGCATATAGTCGTGAAACGTGCCTATTTTAGACAATATTTTGTAGCACTATGTTTATCATTATTGCTCACATTCATCTTGATAGTAGCCATTTCAACAATCATAATCTTTGAAGTAGTCATTCAAAAGACAATTATTCAAGACGTTTTATCAGAAAGAATATCAGATAAAATTTCACTAATTCAATTTGGTCGATATGTTTTTGTTTTAATAATGATTATCTTCGTAATTGCAACCTTGTTTAAATTTGGTATCAAACAAACCAGAAAGCGAGCACTTATAACAGTAGGAACAATATTCACAACAGTATTAATCATCATAACATCATATTTTTTCGGAATTTGGGTTGTGAAATTTTCAAAATATAACGAACTTTATGGTTCAATAGGAACCTTACTTATAGTTATGTTTTATCTTTGGATTAATTGTATGATATTACTTTTAGGGTTTGAACTCGACGCATCAATTGCAAAATTAAAACGACATCCAGAGCAAAATCCAGAATTATAAACTATTAATTATTATTATTTGAAGCTAATCCCGCTCTCATCCCAAAAAATTGGGCGAAGAAAAATCGCCAAATTGTTTTTCCTTTCGATCAGGGCTAAAAAAAAATCTATTTATGAAAAATCTTATCACATTATTTTCCATTTTATTTTTCACAGCAACATTTTCTCAATCCGTTATCGGAAAATGGAAAACCATTGATGACGAAACTGGCGAAGCAAAATCAATAGTCGAAATCTATGAAAACGCAGGAAAAATCTATGGAAAAGTAATCGAAATTTTCGAAGAAAAACGTAAGAATGACCTTTGCAAGGAATGTTCAGGTGTCGATAAAAACAAACCAATACAAGGCATGGTGATACTTCGTGGTCTAACCAAAGATGATGATGAATACAGCGGTGGAAAAATAATTGACCCAAAAAACGGTAAAACATACAAATGCATGATTTCGTTAGAAAATAAAGATAAACTCAAAGTCCGAGGTTACATAGGTTTTTCATTAATTGGACGATCGCAATATTGGGTTCGTGTGAAGTAACTTTTGTTGTAGGTTCTAGGTTGTAAGTTATCAGATGAGGTATACTTATGGCATTATTTTGACCTTGACATACTAAAAACAGTTATAATTATGCCAAAGTTTAAGAACAATTATGGCGAAATCAATGTAGAATCTTTGTAATGAATATGTAGTAACTATAATCTGAACCTACAACTCACCACAACCCAAAACAAAAAAATGTTCTTCGCTGAAGTAATTTTACCACTTTCATTACCAAAAACGTTCACTTACAGCGTTTCTGAAGCCGAGTATGATTACATCAAAATCGGAATGCGTTTGGCTGTCCCATTTGGGAAAACCAAAATCTATACCGCATTAGTCATTAATTTGCATCAAAATGCACCTACTTTATATGATGCTAAAGAAATTCATCAAATTCTCGATGAAATTCCAATTGTTAATCAACTCCAAATTAATCATTGGTTGTGGATTGCAGATTATTACATGTGCAACCTTGGCGATGTTTATCGTGGCGCCATGCCAAGTGCCCTTTTGCTAGAAAGTGAAACCATAGTTTCTCAAAAAAATGATTTATTTGTAGATCAGTCTAAATTGACTGATGATGAATTTTTAGTTTACGAAGCCCTTCAACAGCAATCTTCATTGAAAGTTCAAGATATTATGAAGATTTTGAACCGAAAAAATATTTTCCCTATTATTCATAAACTAATGGACAAAAATATTTTATCAATTCAAGAAGAAATCAATGAAGTTTACAAACCAAAATTAGTGCGATACATTCGTTTGCATTCGCAATATGACAATAACGAAGGTTTAAGTCTGTTATTAGAAACCTTGAAAAAATCCGAAAAGCAAAAAGAAATCGTATTGCAATATTTTCAATTATCAGCATCAGAAAAAAAACCAATTTCAGTAAAACAATTAATCGAAAAAGCCAATTCAACATCAACCACTATAAAAACACTAATTGATAAAGAAATTTTCGAAGAATATTATGTTCAAGTTGATAGAATCGATGTGAATTACAAAACAACAAATGATTTATTAGAATTGAGTTCCGTTCAAGAAATCGCTTTTCAGCACATAAATAAATGTTTTGCAACCCAAAATGTTTGTCTTTTACATGGAGTAACTTCATCTGGAAAAACTGAAATTTATACCAAAATAATTGAGACGTATATTAAGGAAGGAAAACAGGTGCTTTTTTTATTGCCAGAAATTGCCTTGACAACTCAATTAGTTTCGAGATTGCGATTGCATTTCGGTAATAAAATTGCTGTTTTTCATTCGAAATACAATAATAATGAACGTGTAGAAGTTTGGAAACAAGTTTTGAATCATTCACCGAAAGCACAAATTGTAATAGGAGCGAGGTCGGCTTTATTTTTGCCATTTTCGAATTTAGGATTAATAATTGTTGACGAAGAGCATGAACAAACGTTCAAGCAAGTTGATCCAGCACCAAGATATCATGCTCGTGATGCAGCCATTGTGTTGGCTAACGCACACAAAGCGAAAGTTTTGTTGGGATCAGCAACACCAAGTTTAGAAACTTATTTCAATGCAAAATCTAATAAATTTGGGTTAGTTGAAGTTACTGAAAGATTCGGAAATGTGAAAATGCCCGAAATTGAATTGGTTGATTTAAAAGAAAAATATCATAAAAAGCAAATGTCTGGACATTTTAGCGATAGGCTCATCGATGAAATTATGGATGCACTATCGCTTGGCGAACAAGTGATTTTATTCCAAAATCGCCGTGGTTATTCTCCAGTTCTCGAATGTATGACTTGCGGAAATGTGCCACAATGCTCACAATGCGATGTGAGTTTGACCTATCATAAACACAAAAATCAATTACGTTGTCATTACTGTGGCTATTCAATAGCGAAACCCATAACTTGTCATCAATGTGGAAGTCTGGAATTGACAACAAAAGGTTTTGGAACCGAACAAATTCAGCAAGAATTGATTGAATTATTTCCATCAGCCAAAATCGGACGAATGGATCAAGACACAACACGTGGAAAATTCGGATTCGAAAAAATAATTGATAGTTTCAAAAATCGAGAAATTGATATTTTGGTTGGCACACAAATGCTAGCCAAAGGTTTAGATTTTGATAATGTGAGTTTAGTTGGAATTATGAATGCTGATAATATGTTGTATCATCCAGATTTTCGCGCTTTTGAACGTAGTTTTCAAATGATGACTCAAGTTGCAGGACGTTCTGGACGATCAGAAAAACAAGGAAAGGTTATTATTCAGACATACAATCAAGAACACAATATCATTCAGCAAGTAGTACAAAATGATTATTTGTCAATGTATAACGAACAATTATATGAACGTGAAATTTATAAATATCCGCCATATTTTAGGATAATTAAAATCACTATCAAGCACAAAGATTACGAAAAACTTAAAGAGGGAGCCATGTGGTTGTATCAAGTATTTGCTCAAAATTTGCAAATACCAGTTCTTGGTCCAGAGGAACCTGCAATTTCAAGAATCAGAAACGAATATATTAGAACCATAATGATTAAAATTCCACAAAATCAATCATTAACAGGCACAAAAAAAACTATTCAAAAAATTCTGAATAGTTTCGATGCTGTTGGACAATATAAATCAATAAAAGTGATTGTAAATGTTGACTTTTATTGAGAATTTGCTATTATTTCTCTTAAATCTTCTTTTCTATTTCTACTCAAAGGAATTTTTGTTTTACCAATTTCAAGACTTTTACTATCGTATTTTACAATTTTATTTATGTTCACGATGTAAGATTTATGAACTCTAACAAATTGATCTTTTGGTAATTCATTTTCAAAAGATTTCATTGTTGAAAGAACAAGCATTGATTCTTCTTCAGTAATTACTTTTAAATAATCACCAAAGGCTTCGATCCATTTAATTTTAGACAAAAAAACCTTTATTTTTTTGAGATTTGTTTTAACATAAATGAAATCACCCGTATCGTCTATTGCATTTTTATTCATTTCAGAAAGGTCAATAACTTTCTTAATTGCAATATTAAATCGTTCAATATCAATTGGTTTTTTTAAATAATCGGCTGCTTCATAATCAAATGCTTTTAGTGCATATTCTGCTTTTGAAGAAATAAAAATAATTTTTGGCTTGTGTTTTAAACCATCTAAAAGATCAAAACCATTAAGATCTGGCATCTCAACATCAAGTAAAACTAAATCTACCTCATTATTTGAAATAAAATTTTTCGCTTCTATTGCATTTGAAAAATCAGCCAACAGTTTCAGCCCAAGATTATTAGTTACTAATTTAGTAATAATTAATCTTTGAATGGTACTATCATCAACAACAACACAGTTTAATCTCATTTGAAAGTTTTACTATTAAATAATTTTGTAAATATACATTTTTTTTAACGAAACAAAAACTTTATCGATGAAATTTTCCTTTAATCGGATTTTTTGCATATTTGATAGTTTTTATTCTATTATAGTTGCTAATATTAAATTTAATTGACTACTTTTGCACCCAAATTAATAATAAAAATATATTTTTATGAATCATTATGAAACTGTTTTCATTTTAAATCCCGTTTTATCTGATGTTCAGGTAAAGGAAACAGTAAGCAAATTTGAAGATTTTCTTACTACTAGAGGAGCAGAAATGGTATCGAAAGAGGATTGGGGCCTAAAGAAAATGGCTTACGAAATCCAAAACAAAAAAAGTGGCTTTTACCATCTTTTTGAGTACAAAGTAGCAGGAGAAGTCTTAATTGCTTTTGAAACTGAGTTTAGACGTGATGAGCGAATCATGCGTTTCTTGACTGTTAGTTTAGATAAAGATGCAATTTCTTGGGCTGAAAGACGAAGAACTAAAATGAAAACTAAAGCTTAATTATTATGTCTACATTAGAACAATCATCAAAAGGAAAGAAAGACGGAGATATTAGATATTTAACGCCTTTGAATATTGAAACTAACAAAACTAAAAAGTATTGTCGTTTCAAAAAATCTGGAATCAAGTATATTGATTATAAAGATGCAGATTTTTTATTGAAATTTGTTAACGAACAGGGGAAAATACTTCCACGTCGTTTAACAGGAACTTCATTAAAATACCAAAGAAAAGTGTCTGTTGCTGTAAAAAGAGCAAGACATTTAGCAATAATGCCATATGTGGCTGATTTACTAAAATAATAAAGAAGCAAAATGGAAATTATACTTAGACAAGACGTACAAAATTTAGGTTTTAAAGATGATGTTGTAAATGTGAAAGCAGGTTACGGACGTAATTTTTTGATTCCTCAAGGTCACGGTCATTTAGCAACACCTTCTGCAAAGAAAGTATTGGCTGAAAACTTGAAACAAAGAGCACACAAAGAAGCAAAAGTTGTAAACGATGCTAAAACTTTAGCAGAAGCCTTGAAAGCAGTTGAAATTAAAATTTCATCTAAAGCTGGTGGAGAAAAACTTTTTGGTTCAGTTACAAACATTGATATTGCAGAAGCTTTAGCAACAGCGGGTCACTCAATTGATAGAAAATTCATCACAAGTGGAATCGTAAAACGTACAGGAAAATATTCTGCATCAGTTCGTTTGCATAGAGATGTTATCGTTGATTTACCTTATGAAATTGTTGCTGAAAAAGCATAATTTCAATACTGATAGTAAAAATCCCAACTCTTTAGAGATTGGGATTTTTTTTTGATTTTTTTGTCACCTTGAGCGCAGTTGAAAGACAATTTTAATTCTAATTATTTTAAAAAAATGAAATATACCAGGCTCACAAAAGAGCAATTCGAAGAGTTACATCCAGAGTTTATTAATTTTTTAGCAACACAATCTATTGATAAATCCGAATGGGATAAAATAAAACAAGAAAAACCAGAAGTAGCAGAACAAGAACTTGATGTCTTTTCGGATTTGATATGGGAAGGAGTACTTTCTAGAGCTGAATTTTTAGAGAACTTTTCTAAAAACCATATTTTTTTATTTCAGTGTTTTGATACTTATGTTCAATCGATAATTCTCAAATCATTAGTTCCAGAAACTGATTTTCTTTCAAAAGAAGGATTACAATGGTTGAGTGACAACATGTTTACTGATACGATTGAAATGAAAATTGGTAAAAAACAATTTACAGATGAAAGAAATTTATCTATCTTTGAGTTGATTCAACAAGGCTCGTTCTTGAGTGATGGACAATTGTTTAAACAAATTAATTCAATAGTTGAATCCTAAAAAATTATGGCACTATCATTTAATCGAATTTTAGTTTTAATTACCTTTATACTATTTTTTAGTAAGTCTGGATATTCTCAAAATGAATTTCAAGAAGCATTGGTTGTATACGAAAACGATGACTTAAATAAAGCAGTTGAACTTTTTACCAATATAATAAATTCAAAAAAAGATGTAGCTAAGGCTTTGATGTACAGAAGTGATTGTTTAATAAATTTAGGAAAAGCTGTTGAGGCAAAAAAAGATTTAGAACAGTCATTAAAATTAGATCCCTCAACTCCTAAAATTCATTATTTCTATGGAAGATATTACATTTTTAATAAAGAGCCTGAAAAAGCTTTAGAATCTTTTTCAGAGGAAATCAAGCATAATGATAAAGACAATCAATCCTTCGATGGCAGGGCAATTGCTAAAGTTCAACTAAAAGATTTCAAAGGTGCAATAATAGATGAAGACCATGCTATTAGTTTATATCCTACAGATCATACATTTTACAACAATAGAGGATTTGCTAAAATTCAGTTAGAATTATTAAATGAAGCTCTAGAAGATTTTAAATTATCATTAAAAGTGAATCCAAATTCTAAAGCATATGCCAATATTGGCTTGGTTTATATTAAAATGAAACTTTATTCGATAGCAATATATAATTTTTCACAGGCTTTGGTTTTAAAACCAACTGATCCAGAAATTCTATTTTATAGAGGACAATGCTACGAAATACTAAATAAATTAGAAGATGCATGTAATGATTGCAATAAAAGTAAAATTATTTGTAATCAATTGAAATATGAAATTCCTAATTTAGATGAATTAATCAAAAGATTAAATTGTTTTTAAAGATTAAATTTTATCTAGACATGAAACTCATTCTTATATCTTTTTTAGTTTTTAGCACATTACTTTTCTCACAAGAAAAATCATTTTGGAAAAAAGATGTGGAAATCAATGTCGGAAATACAATTCGTTATTTTGATGTTTTTTTTCCATTAATTTTAGAAACTAATCCAAAGTTAGTAATTCTCCTCCATGGAGGAACACAATCAAAAGAGGAATTATTTGACAGTAACGCAGGAGCATCAAAATATTGGAAAGAAGTTGCAGAAAAAAATAATTTTTTGTTAGTTGTACCAAATGGAACTAATATCAAGAATGGCAAAACAAAAGGATCTGAACTCAATTGGAATGATTGTCGAAAAGATGAAATCCAAAAAAATAAATATCAATCAAACGATGTTGATTTTATATCTAGAATAATTGATTGGGCCTCGGAAAATTATAAAATAAATACTCAAAAAGTTTTCGCTACAGGAACATCAAATGGAGGTTTGATGTGTTTTAGATTGGCTACAGAATTACCTCAAAAAATTACTGCCATCGCTACTTTTTCAGCTAATTTATTTCAAGAGAACGAATGTGTTTCAATGAATTTGCCAATACCAGTAATGATTGTTAATGGAACAAAAGATGAATTTATTCCTTTTAATGGTGGTAAAACAAAATTCAAAAGCGAAGACGTGAAATCATCCCAAGAAACAGTGGATTTTTGGATCAAAAACAACAACCTTTCAAAAGATGATGTACAAAAAACAGAGATTCGTCAAACGATAAATGATGATGATTCCACAGTTAGAAAATACGTTTTTGGAAATCTAAAAAGTCAAAAACAAGTTGTTTACTATGTAATAGATGGTGGCGGACATACAATGCCTGGTCAAAAATATGTTTTATCTAAATTTAAACAACGAATTGTTGGTCGACAGAATCAAGATGTTGAAGGAGCAGAAATTGTTTGGGATTTTTTTAATAAACTTTAATAGATAAATGTTTTATTTAATCATTTACCACAAGTTGTTTTTTATCATTTTCGATATATTCAAGTATTATTTTGAAATTTGAATTTGTTTTTTCTAAATCAAAAAATATATTTTTTTGAAGTAAATTGACTCTATCTTCTTCAATTTTTTCCTTAGTACACATCCAAATTTGATTTTGAGTCTCTATTTCTCTGTTGAGTTTTGAATTTTTTTTAGTTTCTTGAAGTAATCTAAATATTGTAAAATCAAAACTCACAATTGACTCTTTTAATTCTTTATCTAAATTTACATAATTTATATCCCAAATCGATGCAGTGCACAACTTCATTATTTTTTCCAAATTCAAAAGTTGTCTATTGCAAAGATTCTCTATAGAATTAGTTTTATATTCTGTATCTGCTTTGATATATTTTGAAAGTTCTAAACACGAAAGGGACAATTCATTTGATGCAATTATAATTTCAGAAGCATTTTTTTTAGCATTTTTTCCTTCGATTTTTTCTTTAAAATTTTCCCATAGATTTTTCACTTCTGGTTTAAATAATTTAGTATTATCCATTTTCAAGAACATCATAATATCTTTTAAATTAGTTTCAAAAGTTTTAACAGTTTCTTTAAATTCAATTTTAGCATCAACAATATTTATTTTAGCACCAATCAAAAGATAGTTTTTAGTCATTTTTTCACAAAGTTGTCTTTGTTGATCAGCTTTTCGAATTACAGTTACCAAATTGGTTTCTTGAGAAAAACAATTTAAAAACGAAATACTTAATACTATTAATATGACTTTTTTTACCATGATTTTTTTTAAAAAAAATTGCACTAATTACACCACAAAGTAACAAGCTAATTGTGAATTAGGAAATAGGTATTTTTACGTATTTTTCCCAAAAAAAGTCACTTTAATGCTTATTTTCGGTTAAAATCTTACTTGTAAATACAATTTTAGAAAAATTAAGTTTTTATTTTTACACTATTTTAAAGAATAATTTCTAATTTTGATGTAGTCAATACAAAACATCATACAAAACTGAAAAAATGAATTATGTTAGCATTTTGGTTAATTATTTTTAGAAAATTATTAAATAATTTTTGATAATGAAGTATAAGAACAATTCAGTTTCTATTGATTTTTGTAATTACTAAAGTATTAATCATAGAACTAGTTAGTAGTTTAAAAATAATTGCCAATAAAATAAAATGAATATCAAACTCATTGCCATTGGCAAAACCGACAATAAAAATTTGCAATCACTGATTGATGAATATTCCAAACGTTTGTCATTTTATATAAAATTTGATATTGATATTATCGCCGATATAAAAAACGTAAAAAACTTATCTGAAAATCAACAAAAAGAAAAAGAAGGAGAATTAATTTTATCGAAAATAGGTTCAACTGACCAATTAATTCTTTTAGATGAAAATGGAAAAACCTTTTCAAGTATTGGTTTTTCTAATGAATTACAAAAAAAAATGAATTCCGGTATAAAAAATTTGGTTTTTGTAATTGGTGGACCATATGGGTTTTCTGACACCGTTTATGCAAAATCAAATGGAAAAATATCACTTTCGCTAATGACTTTTTCACACCAAATGGTTAGATTGTTTTTTATTGAGCAATTATACCGTGGTTTTACTATTTTAAAAAACGAACCCTATCATCATCAGTAATAAAATCTAACTTATAACTTTCTCAAACAACTTCACACATTCTACGGCTTCTTTCACATTGTGAACACGCAGTATTTTTGAGCCTTTTGTTAATGCAATCGTGTTTAAAACCGAAGTTCCGTTCAAAGCATTTTCGGGAATTGTGTTTAGTGTTTTGTAAATCATTGATTTTCTTGAAACTCCAGTGAGAATTGGTAATTCTAGCATTTGAAATAAATCTAATTTTTGTAAAACTTCAAAATTTTGAGTAATTGTTTTTGCAAATCCAAATCCTGGATCGATAATTATGTCATTGATTCCTAAACTTCTTGCTTTTTGAATCTTTTCTGAAAAATAAAATAAAATTTCTTTAACAATATTTTCATAATTTGTTAGTGATTGCATTGTTTGAGCATTGCCTCGCATGTGCATCATAATGTATGGAACATTATATTTTGCTACAACTTCCATCATTTTTTCATCTCTAGTTCCAGCAGAAATATCATTGATTATTGAAGCACCATTTTCGATACAAACTTTGGCAACTTCACTTCTAAAAGTATCGATCGAGATTATTGTTTCTGGAAATTTATTTAAAACTAAATTTAAAACGGGTAAAATTCTGTCAATTTCTTCTTTTTCAGAAACAAATTCAGAGTTCGGTTTGCTAGAATAGGCTCCTATATCAATAAAAGTGGCTCCTTCGAAAATCATTTTCTCCACTTGTTGCAAAATTTGATTTTGTCCTACAAATTTTCCGCCATCATAAAAAGAATTTGGCGTACAATTTAAAATTCCCATTACTTTGGGAGTAGATAAATCAATTAGTTTGCCTTTGCAGTTCATTTTTTAGGTTGCAGATTTCAGTTTAAAAAATTATGCTTATTTTTGAGCAAATTTTTACAAATATAAAGATTAAAATGAAGAATACTTCGCAAGAATACGATAAAGTAATTGCAATTTGTAGCAATTTATTCAAAAATAAAATGAAAGATTATGGTTGTGCATGGCGTATTTTGAGATTGCCATCACTAACAGATCAAATATTTATTAAAGCACAACGAATTAGAAGTTTGCAAGAAAATGTGGTTCGGAAAATCGATGAAGACGAAACAGGTGAATTCATTGGAATTATCAATTATTCAATAATGGCATTGATCCAACTTGAATTAGGAGTAGCAACTCAACCCGATTTATCTATCGAAAATGCATCACAATTATATGATGAAAAAATTGCTTTAACTAAAAAATTAATGGAAGATAAAAATCATGATTATGGTGAAGCATGGCGTGAAATGAGAGTTAGTTCATTGACTGACTTGATTTTGCAAAAACTATTGCGTGTCAAACAAATCGAGGACAACAAAGGAAAAACTTTAGTTTCAGAAGGAATTGATGCCAATTACCAAGACATGATAAATTATGCTGTTTTTGCGTTGATTTTAATGGATTTTCAACCTCAATAACAACTCATTAACAAACCTAACCAAAATCAATTTTTATATTTGTAATAAAAAATTAATGAAAGATTCTAAAAATATAATTTCTTGGGCAATTCGAATTGTAATTGCCATTTTATTCATAGTTTCGGCTGTTGCCAAAATGTATCCGTCGCCCTATTTTGCAATTTCGACATTCGAAGTAAAACAACTGTATTCATTGGGTTTTTCTGAAAATGTTGCTCCTTTTTTCTCTCGTACATTAATTGGTATCGAATTAGCATTAGGTTTTTTGATTTTGCAAAAGCATTTTTTAAAGAATTTCTTAATTCCAGTAACTATTTTATTGTTGGCAGTTTTTGTATTTCATTTGACTTATGTTACCTATTTGAGTGGAGGAAATTCTGGAAATTGTGGTTGTTTTGGTGAATTAATTCCAATGACTCCAATTCAAGCGATTATCAAAAATATTGTTGCCATTGGATTATTGGCATATTTGTACATTTTGCTACCAAAAAATAATCATAAAACTGAGAATTTTTGGATTTTGACAACTATTTTATTTGGTACTATCTTAGGAATATTTATGCTTGCACCAATTCATGCTCCAGAATCAGAATATTCTGTTAGTCCAGTTTCAGATGTTGTAACAGATACAATTTCTACTGAAATTACACCTCTAAAAATTCAAGAAAAAGCAATTGAAACAGTTAAAATTGATTGTACAAAAACTATTAAAACTCCAATAGTTGCTGAAGTTCCAAAAACAAAATCGGGTTATGCAAAATATTTTTCGAATATCGATTCAGGAAAAAAAGTGCTTTGTTTCTTTGTACCAGGTTGTGATCATTGTCGTGCAACTGCCAAAGAATTAACCGAATTGAAAAAAATGGATTCAAATTTTCCAGAAATATTAATTCTATTCATGGATGAAGAGGCGAGTTTGATTCCAGAGTTTTTTGATTTTGCTGGTGCAAAATATCCTTATAAAATTGTCGATATTATTGGTTTTTGGAAAATTTTAGGAACAAATAAAGATGTGCCAGGAGTCAAATTTTTAAAAGATGGAAAAGAAATTAAATACTACTTTGGTACTGCGAATGATAAATTTAATAAAGAAGAGTTTGTGAATTTAATTAAATAATTTTACAGAAAACAAAATTATATGTAGTAAATTTGTCTAAATCTAAAAATAAATCAAAATAAATCAAAATGAAAAAAATAGTTATAATAGTACTTGCAATAGTTTCTTTTTCATGTTCTAATGCACAAAATACAAAATTTTCTAAAGAAGCCCTTGATGAAACTCTTTTGACAACTGATGGAAAGCAGATTTCATTTCAAAAAATTCTAGATCAATATAAAGGAAAAACAGTTTTAATAGAAGTATGGGCATCTTGGTGTAGTGATTGCATTAAAAATATGCCAAAACTAAAGGAACTTCAAGCAAATAATCCAAATGTGGCTTACTTGTTTTTATCTGCTGATAAAACTGCTGATAAATGGAAGGAAGGTATTGAAAAACATGAGTTAAAGGGAGATCATTTCATGATGAATGATTTAATGAAAGGTAAATTTGGAACTGCAATTGATTTAGATTGGATTCC